>WGDE01000114.1 GCA_015493385.1 Phycisphaerae bacterium | reverse complement strand
CCCTTTTGGTTCTAGCCAACTACTTCAAAGTTGTCTGAGTGGATTGCCCATTTTTGTTAATGTCTATAAGAGATTTTTCTTTCGAGAATACATCAGTTACGTTAGGCATAAGAGATCCATCAGGGTTAAACGGTATCATCGTAGCGGTGAAACCATTTTCGTCGATATCGACTTTAACATATTCATTCACTAATCCTCCGTCTATTCCATCTGCTAAATCAGTAAATCCACCGACAGTCATATGATCCCACTTACGAACAAGTGGCTCTGTTTTATCAAGCCAGCTACCACCACCAGTTACACAGTAATAGACTCCATTTTTGTATCCTCGCCCGTAGGCATGTGTATGACCGCTAAAACATACATCTACCTCATATTTCTCAAGTAGAGGCACTAGATACTCTCTCATTGGCACTTCACCCTCGTACCAACGCTCGTAGTAAGGTGCGCGATGTATGAATAAAAAGATAAACCTTGGATTGTTAGCTTTAGCAGCTTTTAAGTCTTTTTCTATCCAATCCCAATCCTCACGTTCTGGATTTTCCTCATTGCTAGGATCGTCATCAATACATACAAAGTGACAACCTGCATAGTCGAATGAATAATTACCGCAACCAGCATTGTAAGGCACGCCGCGATCTTTACTTGGCAAGTCGGCATATTTGCGAATTATAGAACTGCGTCCTCTATCATGGTTGCCCCAAGCAATAAAGTACGGCTTTTTCTGACCTAGATGTTTAGAGACACGGTTTAGGAAGTTAGCTCTTACTGACTCGATAAGAAAACCATCTTCTGAAAAATCGCCAACACCAACTCCAAAATCGACACAAGAAGCCATATGTTTCATCATTGCGTTTGTTGGCGTTGGCTCGTTAGGATTTTCCGGGTAAGATTCATGATTTGTACCTTGAGAATCACCCCAAACGCCAAATGAAAAATTAACATTATCTGAAGGTGCTGTTTTAAATGTTTGATCGTCAAGTGCCTCGCAGCCTTTAACCATTCGATAGTGATACTTGCTACCAGCAGAAAGCCCAGATAATACAACTTTGTAAATGTAGACATCAGTATCGGTATCGGTAACATCTACCAAAGTCGCGATTGCAGTATTGCCATAACTTGTATCACTTCCGTACTCAACGTGGCAGTCTTGCTTGGCTAAGAGTTCCCACATAATTGTTATGCCATCTTGCCTTAAGTTTTGCAAATATGGCAAAGTTAAGACATCACCAAAACCCTTTAACATTCTCTATGTGCCTCCAAACCCTTCTGACAAAATCTTCTCTCTAATACAAAAATCTTTACAGTATTTTTAACAATTAAATCTAGATTTCTTAACTTTCTAGTGGCGACAGTTCTCGTCGGTATCGTCTACTTTTTAGATTTCTCTTTAGTTACCGGAATCAACTCTGCCGAACAAACATAGAGATATTTCAATGAGCTATCTCGCATCTGGGATATATACAGAGAAGAAGACTGCGCATCTGTACCGTTAACTACACCGCAATCAATCCAGCAGTAGCCTTTGTCTTTAATTTGAGAAGCATCCACTTTGCCAGAGATGACTATCTTCTCAGGTTGATTAAGCACGAAAGAATAAATTCCATATTCAAATGCTTTGCCCGTAGGAGATTTTTTCTCCGCACGAACTTGCAATCTAAGGCGGTATTGGGTGTCTCTCATAAGAGCAGAACCAAAATTCCATTCTAACGAACGTTTGTCGTCATACATTGGCAGTTTGATAGCTTTGGCGGTAGGCGAGTAAATATCACTAACTTTCTCTGCGCCATAGCTACAGACATCAATATTGTCCAAATCAAAAAGCAATGTTACAGCCTCTTCATTGCCATCTGTAATACGATATTTACGTTTCCACTTCAGTATATATTCAGGCGTCTTATTCTTTGCCTCGCTAATCCAATCAACATGATAGAGCTTTGATAGCCTCTCAAACTCCTTAAGATCCACTTTGTATGACTCTAAATCTTTTTCGTCTTTAGGGGGCATCTGATCTAGGCGGTAGAAGAGGATACTAACAAATTCCAGCTCAACCTTTGCATGAAGCTCTTTGTCAGATTTTGTAAGTTTGAGCGCTTCGTCAAATATCTTTCTCGCCGTTGGATAAAAAGTGTCACTGAAAGTAAACACGTCTCTTAGCTTATGCTTGCTTTTATTATAGCGTAGCCATTCACTCTCTAGAAGATCGCTGTAGCTTTGCATCAATGCGCCAGCTTTACCAAAATAACCATAGTTAAAATCACGAATCAAATCTTTCATCTTGCGCGATGGATCCCACATTTTCTTGGAGTAAACCCAACCGCGCAGATTGCCTTGATTCTCTCCAACTCCATAGTGGCTACTCTGAATAAACAAACCATAAACACCTAGTTTGGCATAGTAGTCTATATCGTGACCTATGATATCAAGATTAGGGCGTGGTAATGGCCAAGCAAAGAAGTTCGCAGCGTACTCCCATATAAATACATTTGACCCTTTATCAAGCCACCTCTGCATATTCGCACAGAAATCCTTTGCATCGTCAACATAGTAGAGAGGATAAGGAAATAGAGCCTTATCATTTGCAAGCCTTATCAATACATTCTTTCTAGGACGAATATTCTTTGGCGCTTGGTTTGTTTCTTTGTACGCCAAAGTTGTTATCATAACATCAGGGTAGACCTTTGCCACTTCATCAGCAATATAATTAACCAAATCTAAAAGAGGCCCACTTGCACTACCCTCTCGCTTTTGTATGGCTTGGCAATTTTTACATTCACAAAAACTACCGTGGTCATTATCATTAGCTGAAACATCGAAGAGTCCGTACTTGTGATATTTTTTTAACTCTTTTAAAACTTTCTTTAGTACAATCTCTCTAGCTTCTGGATTAGTTAGACAAAACTCAGCTCCGTTAACGTGCCCTTGAACTCTTCTCTTGCCATCAATTAGAGCGAAATATTCTGGGTGTTTTTCGAAATAAGTATTTGGCAATAATGATTCGAATGTATGGACAAAATATTCTTTTGGCAATCTAATGCTACCGCCTAACTCTTGAGGAACCTTATCGTAGCTAGAGGTAAACGAGCCAACTCTATTGAATAGCTGATATTCTTTATGGAACGATTCATACTGATACATTGAGCGAACTTTAAGGACAGGACTGTACTCGCGCAGAAAGATAGTTTGCGTTGGTTTGAGACTTGGCATTTTAAGACCTTCCTTTTGTGTGTAGAACCTACCGCCGAGGTCTTCTTCTACAAGAGCGATAACAGCACTTATCGAACCACGGCTACTACCGCCAATTAGAAATAGATTGCCATCTTTTTGAGCTATTGAGTAGCCCTCTAGACCTAAATCTATTGTTGGCTTTAGAGAAAAGTCTTTGTAGAGAACAGTATTTCCAAGACTTATAACTGCCCCGCCGCGATATTCACTGTCTTTGACTACTTCAAAATCAACACCATAGCCAAGCAGGAGTGCTTTATGTAGCATTTTTGATGCTTCAAGGTCTATTGGAGTTAAATCGTCTGGGATGAGTATTTTAAAGTTTGGATTAGCTCCGCTTAGAAATTCTACTTCTACGGCTTTGCCAATCTTAGGACGCAGGTAATTTTGGAGGGCTTCTTTTTTGACTTCTTTCTTTGTATGCTTCAAATTGGCATTAGCCATAGAAGTGCTCACAAGGGTAGATATTACCAAAATAACAGCTACCAAAAATATAGAAATTTTACCACGCATAAAAATCCCTCTCAAAATCAGATTAATGCTTTTTGTTTAGAATTTGAATATTATTTATTTCTCTGGAGTTTAGGCTCCCCAAGACGTATCGAATATACTTTGGACTTACAAGTAACATAGAGTGTTTTATTGTCTGTGCCACCTAGAGTCACATTTGTAGCAATTTGGGCAATCGGAATCATTTTCAACAATTTCCCCTCACTAGAAACTATCCGTACTCCGCCGAGCCCACTGAGGTAGAGATTGCCGTTTTTGTCAATTGTCATGCCATCAGGAGCGCCGGGCTTATCGCTGTGAGGATTGAAAAAGACCCTTCCCTTACCAACCGAGCCATCTGAGTTAATATCGTAAACTCGCCATAATTTCTCCGTGCTATCAGAGACATAGAGAGAGTTTCCTGCATTATTGGCAATAACACCGTTGGGAGTTGTCATATCTGTAATCTCTTTAGTTACAACTCCCGCTAGATTACGGCGATATACGGCGCTAGTCTTTTTATTTTTCCAATCAGGGTCTGTAAAGTATATATCACCCCGACGAGTTTGGCATAGGTCGTTAGGTTGATTCAATGAAGAATCGTCAACTAAAACTCTCTTATCAACTAGCCCCTTGTCAGTGATTTTATAGCTGGTGATAGTGTGTCCGTAAGCATTAGCCGCTAATAGTCTCTGGTTAATATTAGATAAAAATAAACCGTTAACACCATATCCCTTATCGTCCCTAAGAACAGTCGCCACTCCAGGAGAATCTAATCTTAGTATCTGAGACTCTCCATCAAGCCATGCACAGAAATATAGCTTTCCAGTCGCTTTATCCCAGCAAGGTCCTTCGAAGAATTTATCGTCAGAATAAACCTGCTGCAACTTATCGCCAGAGGCAAGAATCTCATAAGTATTGCCCTGAGCGCAGGACTCTACGCTCAATAAGCTAAGCAGTGCCAAGAGTAGGGCTAGTACACTCGGAGAATGTATTACTTTTTTTGCAAGCATTCAAAGATTCTTTCTCTAGTTAAGGGCAAGCTCTACTTTTTCTTCTTTTTATTAGGTCTAATATTTTTGTGAGGTTTGACAGGTACAAACTCAATAGAGCTAATATAAACATATTTTACTGAGCTATTTGGTATTTGTGCAAAATAGAAGTATGCAGATGATGCGTCCGAACCGTTAACCGTTCCACAATAAACCCATTTATATCCACTGTCAGATAATTGAGATGCATCAAAGCTGCCAGAGAGAGGAATCTTTTTGACCTTAGTTGCATAGACTCCGTAACTAACCGCTGGGCCGCTCTCTCTTATCTTGTCGACCTTAATTTGAGCACGAATCTTATACTCAACATCATTTAAAAGAGCAGAACCAAAGAACCACTGCAAAGACCAGCCATCGCCTTGGATTGGAAGCTTAATACACTCTCCACCAGGTGCGGAGATATCGTTGATTTTCTTAGCCCCATCAGCGCAGCGAGTGATATTGCTAGGCGTCAAACGCATCATTGTTGGCTTTTCTGGAGTATCAGATTTAATATTGTATTGACGACGCCATTCGAGAATTCGTTGATCTGTTTTAGTCATTCTCTCACTAATCCAGTCAACTTTATAGAGTTTGGTTAACCTTGCAAACTCTTCTAGGTCTGCCTTGTATGCAGCTCTATCCGCCTCATCATCTTTAGGAGGCATCATCTGCAACCGATAGAAGAGGATACTAACATACTCAAGTTCAACTTTAGCGTGAAGAGTTTTATCGTCTTTAGTAAGCTCTAATGCCTTTTCAAAAATAGCTCTAGCAGTTGGATAGTACTTATCACTAAAGCAGAATTTATTCGGATACTTAGCAGAATCTTTGTAAGTGTGGGTGTCATGGAATTGCTTCCATTCGTTGTAGAGCAAATCGCTGTAGCTCTGCATTAGATCTGCAGCTTTTCCAAAATAGCCATAGTTAAAATCGCGGATTAAATCGCTCATCTTACGCGATGGATCCCACATCTTTTTAGAGTAAACCCATGCCCTAAGTTTGCCTTGATTTTCTCCAACGCCATAATGGCTACTCTGCAAGAACAAAC
>WGDE01000113.1 GCA_015493385.1 Phycisphaerae bacterium | reverse complement strand
CTCTTCTTTAAGCACTTTACATGCTTGGGCCCCTGAATAATCAAATTCACATCCCTGACCAATCACAATTGGTCCTGAACCAATGATTAATATCTTTTTGATGTCCGTTCTTTTAGGCACGATCCGTCCTCATATTAAGGTTGTGCAATTATTTTAGAGATTCCATTTATTTAGGCGTTATTATAGCGCAAATAAATTAGTAAGATACTACAAAGATAGTCCGTATAATACCAGCAAAAAACACTAAATAATTACGCTCTAATTCCTTTAACAGGGCAATCAAAATACATGGGGCTATATATCCAAAATCAAGCCAATATTTGCAGCCTCATAAGATAAAATAGGTTTCAGTTTCCACTAATCTAATAATTTCAATGCGCCTTATCCACATCTAACGCTTGATTTATGGGACCATATCGGCTATAATAAGTACACTAATAATCACATCAACGCTGGGTCTAGTAAAAGAGAGCTATGCCTAGCACATCAAAAGGGGAAAGAAATGAATAGGAAAACTTTAGCAGTATTGGCGGCAATAGCAGTAATTGGAGCAATATCGAACATTTCTCAGGCAGCAACAATCTCATACTCAGAAGATTTCGAAAATGGAGTTGGCTCTGAATGGTCTGCGAGTAATACATACACAACTCCAACATTTACCACTCACGGCAACAGTATCGGCTTGGGAAGATTTGGAAATCAAGCAGTAACACTAAGCCTAAACACTGCCGTCCCACACAATGAGGCTACAGTATCATTTGAATTATATATCAATAATTCATGGGATGGCAATGTTATCTCAAATGTAGGTCCAGACCACTGGAATTTAACCGAAAATGGAGAGACTCTACTCGATACAACCTTTAGCAATGTCAAAAGTTACACTCAATCTTACCCAGACAATTATTCAGATGGGTCTGATTATTATTACCGTACTGGAGCAGCAGAATCTAATGAGGATGGTTTCTACGGAAACAGCGTCTACGAACTTAGCTACACATTCGATCATACAGCAAATTTCCTAGACCTAACTTTCTCTGCAAGCCATCTTCAAGGATTAAATGATGAGTCATGGGGAATCGACAACATTACCGTATCAATTATCCCAGAGCCAACCTCAATACTATTACTTGGCGCAGCTCTAGCAGGTATGAGATTCAAGAGAAAGTAAGTTTTAAGATTACTAACACAAAAGAGACAGAGTCTAAAACAACTCTGTCTCTTTTTTTTGTTAATCGCAGATTACTCCTTCAACCCAAGCGACTGTAATTTTTTCGTATCTGCAAGCACAATCACATACCCACAATCAACACAAACGAATCAATTGGGGCTCTCCACAAGGGTCGCCCCTACTATTTATTTGTAATTAGAATAAATTCGTGTATTCGTGGCTAATCCTTTTCATTTAATAACGATATGCGATTATTACCACCTGTGGCAAACATCAATCACACTCACATAACCAATAGGCACTCAAAATATCAAGGTCATCGCCATCGACCACTCCATCATCGTTGAGATCGCCGATGGTTGCTGGTTCTTCTAGCCAATGCTCAGCAATGACGGCATAATCAGCAAAGTCAACCCTTTTTGGCTGCGCAAGCTCAGGGCAGTCTGCAATAATTGCGTCGGTAGCTCCCATCCGTGCAATGTAAGAATCCTGTTCTCCTCCGGTAGAGAAATCACTCTTGAATAGCACCTTAGTTCCATCGTGATTTGGAGAAGCGTAGGCTGCAACACTGTAGCTCTTATGCGTATGTCCAAAATGGTTTACCGTACCGCTACCGTCAAGTTTCAGAGCAAATATTTCACTATGGTCTGTTGCATTTGTTCCTACATAACACCACCCAGGCCGACCGAACGCCCTGCCAGAAATATGACCGCCGCTGTACTTATCTGGCAAAAGCCTGAGTCTGTGTCCATCGTCAAGTCTGTACGACCAAATCCCTCTACTGCTGCCGTATTCAAACTGCACATAAACTTCTCTACCATCAGCATCTATCGCCATATCTCCATGATTACCCTGATTGGCAAGCTCTCTTAGAAAATTTAAACTCATATCATATTCATAGATTGATGACCGAAAGTCTGAGTCGCTATTTTCTGGATCAGCCTTATAGTTTATCAAAATATAATCTCCAAGTGGAGAAACGCTAATCCAGTCGAGAACCTGATTTCCCGATGAATCTCTCCAGAGAATACTGGGAAAATCCTTCTGGGCAAAGATAGAATTTGCCTGTATATCGTAAACGATAGCGGTAAGATAGCTTTGATTTTTCTTTCTTGCAGATAAGACTACATACCTATCATTCTTATCAATATTGCCTTCCCATGGCCCAATATACATTTCATCATAGATTGAAAGTGGAAACGATATTAAATCAACAACATTATAACCGGCTGAAATATCCTGCTTAACAAAGCTAAATCTATCGCTGTGTTTTTGCATGCCGTAGATTATATTTGGGTCAAGATTGGACCATTTACGCTCCCAAACGTGCCCAGTAATATCTTTCACTATATGAAAGGTATGCGCATCTATTAATGTGTGATTGATTCTTATATAGGTTTCATCGGAATTGAAAGATTGATTTTTAGGGTATTGATG
>WGDE01000112.1 GCA_015493385.1 Phycisphaerae bacterium | reverse complement strand
GATGTGTATAAGAGACAGGAATTGAGTGGAGAAACAATATAATACGAAAAGAAAGAAGGTTTGCGGCTCAAAGTTTTTGATTAGAGTAGCTCTGATTCTCTTTCTTGTATGTAATGCGATATTATTTGGCGATAAAGTCTATATCATAGGTAGCGCTACGCCATATACTCTGACAGAGTCAGGCACGACTTGGTCTCACAATTCTGATTTGCTGCTTGGCAATACAGCTACAGTGGAAGGCTCACAGTTTTCAGGTAAGGGAAGATTAGAGATTCCAGGTAATAGCCAGCTTGTTACGACAGGTGATGCCAAAATAGGAAATGTGGCTAATTCTGTTGGTGTAGCGACTCTCTCGGACAGTAATGCTTCTTGGTCTGTTAGTGGAGAGATGTCTGTTGGTAATCAAGGCGATGGGACTCTCTTGGTCTCTAACGGGGCGAGTGTTACTTCGTCAGATATTTATATGGCTGCGCAAAGCGGTAGCTCCGGTGTGTTAAATGTTACGGGTATTGGTTCTACTGTAACTAGTTCGGGTGATGTTTACGTTGGCGGCGATGCTTTAGGCGCAAAGGGTGTTGCTAGCTTGAATGCCTCGTATGGCGGTGAATTGTTGGCGGATAATGTTACTGTATGGGACAGTGGCTCTTTGGCAGGTAATGGTCTTTTAACACTAGATTCTGGTAGTGGTTCTTTAACGGTATATGGTAAAACTGCGCCTGGAAATTCAATTGGAACTCTTAATGTTGACGGTGATGTTAGCTTTGAGAGCGGCAGTGAGTTTGAGGTGGAGATTGATAATGCAGGTAATAGCGATAAGCTTGTTGCGACTGGTGATATAACTATCAACGGTGGGAATGTTGTTGCGAAGCCAATGGAGACATTAACAGGTGGGAGCCACAACTATACATTTTTGAGAGGAAATAGTGTTTCTGGCACGTTTGATACATTGGATACAAGGTTTTTCTCGTCGATAGCGTTGTTTGGAGGTGGCTCTCTTGATTATGATCCAACGGAAGCCCATCTCAACATCACTATTTTGCCTTTTAACTCATCACTTGTCTGCGATACGTCTTTGCGTTTAGAAGTAGGTTCGGCGTTAGAGCAGATCGCTAATTCTGGCGGCAATGCTATCACTAGTGAATTGCAGGGTCTGAATCTAGCCCAATTGCATTCAAGCTATGATGCATTGGGCGGAGAAAACTTGCCTGCAATACAAGAATCTATGATTAATCTATCTTCTATGTTCATGGGAATGGCTCGGATGCGTATGCGAGGAGTCAGTGATTCTTTAGCAAGGCACTCTTCTGGCAATATGCTCCTTGCCGATGCTGGAAAATTGTTAGATGATGATTCGACTGTTGATGTAAAGCAACCACTCTTTGCTATAGGTAATGGAACCAAGTTTTATTCTGATAAAGGTTGGGGTTTCTGGGGCAGGGCATTTGGTTTAAGCGGCGATAGAGAAAGTGAATCTAATCTCTCTGGGTACAACTACGATACAATTGGAAGCAGTTTTGGCTTAGATCGTAAAATTAGTGAACAATTGCTTGTGGGAATGATGTTTGGTTACTCCAAGACCGACATAGATATATCATCATCTAGAGATCATACAGATGTTGATAGCTTGCATTTTGGTCTCTATTCTAGCTACGATGCCGTTGATTGGTACCTTGATACCTCTCTGGCGTACTCAACGAACCAATATGATGGCAAACGCTACATTGATGTTGGCGCTATCCATGAGGTTGCGGATGCAGAATATGATGGGCAACAGTTTGGAGCAGCTATACAATTGGGACTTCGTTACAGACAGAATAATGCATTAATTGAGCCTCTAGCTGGTTTTGATTTGGTCCATGATCACGAAGATGGCTATTCAGAGAAGGGGGCACCTAATAGCAACCTGCATGTAAAATCTAGTAGTTTTGATTCTTATAAGAGCTCGCTTGGAGCAAGGTTTACGAAGATGCTCCATAAGGAATCATACGGATGCGATATACATTTGGAAGTTCTTGGTAAATGGATTCATGAGTTTGGAGATACGAGGGCGGAAACAACCTCTTATTTTCCTGGCATTAGTAGTGGGTTTACTGCTAAGGGGGACGATATTGACAGAGATAGTGCATTGGTCGGTTTGGGAATGAAGGCATTTGTAACTGACCGTACAGATTTGTTTTGTAATTACAAGACGATTATCAATAGAGATAGTGGTTCTTTCCTTATCAGCGGTGGTTTTCAATATCGGTGGTAATACTCGATGCAGTTATGAATCAAGTCGACACTTGAGGCGATATGGGGCTATCTATAGAAACTTCTGCAAGGTTATATTTTGAGAACAAAAAACTTTTGACCACGTATGAATTTATGGTAAAATGCTGGGCATTGGACGAGTTTGTACTGAAAGATTCTAGACGATAAATTTATATTTTGTAAGTATTTATATTAAAAGCAGCCATAATAATAAAGAATCTCACCTTACAAAACTCCTTCAATTTTGTCAGTTTAGTTGCAGTTGGGCTATCTGATATTACGTTAAATAATGGAATCGTCGTTCTTCTAAGTTAAATTTTAGAAGAGATTTGCTCTATTTTTATTTCAGGTCTTTGTTTGGCTTGTTGCTATTGTAAATGTATTTAAAAAAGAAAAAGAGTAGTAAGAACGATGATTATGCAAATCTCAGACTGTAAGGAGTTTCAAATGAAGAAAAAAGGTTTTACGTTAATCGAGCTCTTGGTCGTAATTTCGATCATTGCGATGCTCATGGCTATCTTAATGCCTGCACTAGGTAAGGTAAGAAAGCTAGCTAATCAACTTGTTTGTGGAACACATCTAAGTGGTCTCGGTAAGGCTTGTGCGGTTTATGCTAATCAAAATGACGAAGAGTACCCAGTTGCTGGTGGTGTAGACATCAACAATGGTGGTTCTAACGTTGAATGGGCAACTAAGGGCAATCAAGGAAAATACTGGGACGACCCGAATCCGGATTGGAATAATAAATATAAAAAGTTAACAGTTTCTGCGAGTCTCTATCTATTAGTTCGCAACGTAGATGTTTCTCCGAAACAGTTTGTTTGCCCAAGCGGTGGTGAGACTGATTTTACTGGAGAAGGGGCTAAGGAAGTCGATGGCGAAAAACCAAGTCTTGTTGATCTATGGGATTTTGGTGGTGACGGTGCTGCCGGTGGGCCATCTGATTTTGTAAGTTATTCTTACCAATATCCTTACAAAGACCAAAAAGATGCTGCCTATCCTTTGTACTCTAGTGCTCCTTCTGGAATGGCTGTTATGGCAGACAAGAGTCCATGGTATGATCTTGAATTAACCCCTTCTAACTCAGTGGTTTCTACTAGTGACAATGACGGTTGGAACCTGAAGACAATGTTGATTCCAATCGATTGGGGCGATAATGGTCACTCTAATGCTACTTGGATGTATGAAATTGGTAACTCTGGAGCACATGGTCGTGTAGGTCAAAATGTTCTCTTTAATGACACTCACGTGGATTTCAAAAAACGCTCTGACGTTGGTGTGAATAACGACAATATCTATTGTCCACAAAAAGGAGCAGATTCTTGGACTGAAGATCAGATTAGACAGGGTGCTGGTAAATTTGCAACAGGTAAAAGTAATATTGTAGTCAAAAATGATAAAGATAATGTTCTAGTCAATGATGACCAACATTAATAATAACAGTATTTAAGTTGTAATTAAAGGGTGGTATATATTTATTATATGCCGCCCTTTTTAATTTCTTCATATAGTAGTAATAGCTTATTGGTTATTGTAGCAATGTCATATTTCTTCGCATTCTCTTTGCCGTTGTTTCCAAAATGATTCCATGTTTGAGTGTTCTCTATTAAATATTTTAGTTTCCTATAGATTGCATCTGAATCTCTTTCTTCAACTAAGTAACCAACGATTCCATCAGGTGCTGTTTCTGGAAAAGCATTATGCTTTGTTGCTACAATTGGGATTCCTCTTGCCTGCGCTTCAACTAGCACAACCCCTTGACCTTCCATATTGCCATCAGATTGAGTTACGCTTGGATGAATAAAGATGTGGCATTTGCTGTATAGATCTTCTAAATGTTTATCGCCAATCCAGCCAAGGATATTAATCTTTGCTGATAGACATAATTCTTCAATTTTTCTCTCGAGATGTTCCCTTAGTTCTCCATCTCCAACTATATCGAGTTGGATGTTGCCATTTTCTTTTTCTAGTCTTGCGAATGCATCGAGGAGATAGTCTCGCCCCTTCATCTCAACGAGCCTTCCAACACTGAGGAGACGAATTTTAGCCCCTTCTTTTGGAGTGCGTATTTTAAATTCTAAATCTCTAAGGTTAATACCCATTGGTATTTGTTGCATTTTTCCTAAAGGGCATCCGAGTTTTATCAACTTTTCTTTTGTGGCAATACTGTTGTATGTAAATAGGTCTCCAAGTTTAAATACTTCGTCGTACACACTGTCTTTATTATTGGTGTAAGATGTTACATCGTAGCCATGAAAGGTTACGACAAGATGTTTGCATAGATTGATTTTCTTGAGAAATGCACCTATTTGACCGGCTGGGCCAAAATGGCAATGTACAATATCGAATGTTTTAGCTGGAAAAATTAAAGAATAATATAGCTTCTCATAATTGAACCCGTTTTTGATTAGATTTACAAGACTCTTAAATATTATGTGTGGTTTCTGGGGCAAGTATTTTAATAAAAGAACAACTGTTTTGGCTCTTAGAAGAGTTTTTGATTTAGGTCTTGTTGGGATGTAATGAGTGTTTTCTATGAGAGAGTACTTTGAGATATCGTCATGAGTGTACGGTTCTTGAGGGTTATTTATAGCGTAAATACTAACTTGATGACCTAATCTGGTTAGCTCTACAATTTGATCAATCACAAATCTCTCAGATAATTTTGGGAAGCTTTGAACTATAAATGCTATTTTCATATTAACCAATCATTTCTTACTTGTGGATTGCCACTATATACTTGTCCCTAAACTTGATTTTGGGAGTGAATTGATAGTCAGGGAATTCACTCCTAAAATGTTCTATAGTTCTTTCTATTTCATATTTTGTTCTTTGCTTTTCTGTGTCTGAAAGCCAGGATGTAACAATAAATATACCGTTGTCATTTAAAGCGGCTCTGATATTTGCCATAGCTCTTCTAAATTTAAGGTCGTTTGTGATATGCTGTGTGACATCAATCATAACTATTAAATCGTATTTCTTAGTCTCTGGTCTATATTTAGTTATATCTCTTTTAAGGAATCTATAATTGCTATATTTCTTTTTGAGGCTGGGAAATAAGACTGAGGTGATATCTAGACCGGTATAATTAATGCATCCGCATTTTTGTAGTATGTTTGTATAAAAACCAGTTCCACAGCCAATCTCTAGAACCGTTATATTGGAAAAATCTATCTTGAATTTGTCACAAAGCTCTAAGAAAGTATGTTTAGCTTCTTCATATTTCTCTTTATTCTCTTCCTCACTTAAAACAATATTGCCAACTCCTTTTAAGCTAGTTGTTCCAAATCTTTGTAATCGTCTTTTCCAGTAATTTTTTGGAATATAGATTTTAGACAGTCTTTTTTTTATGTCCCAAAGAGGTTTTAATAAAAGTTTTGTGATTTTTGCCATAGCTCTCTTTTCTGTTACATGTATCCTAGATCGCGTAACCTGTCTTGAATATCTCTGTCATTACTGCGATTGAGATTGTTAGACGCTTGTTCGTTAGAATATAAAGATGTTTTTTTTGCTATAAAAGCCTCACTTGCAACCTTACCGTCACATAATTTAGGGATTGGTATTTCAAGGAAATTTAATATTGTTGGAGTGATATCAGTTATATTTATATTTAAGTTGTTGTTTGTTTTTACGTTGCTACCAGCAAAAACTACTATGCCATCTTCGTGATGTTTACCGAGATGAAAATCATTTTCTGGAGTTACTTCTTTTAATAATTCTGATTCGTTTCCTACTGAGCCAGTAAAGGTGTATCCCGTTGCTGGAATAATTGTAATGTCTGGAAATATATCTGGTGCATCACTGCCATATAGTTGTTCTTTTGTAAGTATCTTTTCTGAGATCTTGAGGTTTGCTTCATGATCGTACAAGTTCTCTAGGTCATTGATTAATTGTGCTGTTTTTGCAGGGTTATTTTTGTCTAGAATATAGATAGCTCCTTCTCCTGAGCGACCAATAGAAAATGCGTAAGTTTTGTCCCAATCAAAGGTAGGTCCAGAGAAGTGCGCGGCCTTTTCAAGGGCGTTTATTCTTTGGTCTCCAAATACTTTCCTTAGCATACGACCAATATGAAGCCGCTTCGTTATCTTTTTCAGAGGGTTTAGTTTTTTATTTTTATTTTTGACTAGATACCCTTTGTCTAAAAGCCACCTGCCAAGATTAACCCGTTTGTTATGAGCTTCAAATCCATGGTCTGATGCTATTAGAGTTAAGATGTTGCCATGATTTATTTGAGAGAATTTATTGTGTATTGCGGCCATTTTCTCATCAATTAGTCCGTAGAAGTCTCTCATGATTATGTCGTGTATCTCACTCTTGTGTAATTTGTGAGTTGAGTCTAGATATGGCCATAGGGCGTGCTGAAGAACGTCGCAACACTGAAAATGAAGCATAAAGATATCGTGTGGTTGCTTCTCAAGAACCATTTCTGCCAGTTGGTGACGCATCTCAATTATTTGAATCATTTTCTTTATGAAATTTTTTGGAGAGAAAAAGGGGTGTCCTTCTCCAGCATCTTTGATGTTGAAAATGTGATATGTTGGTATCTCTTCGAGTATCTTAACTTTGAAATCTTTTGGAAAAGTAAAGTCTATATTTGTTGAGGGCGTTAATATGCCAGAAACAACATAGCCATTAATTTCTTGTGGAGGATATGTCATTGGGACGTTTATTAAGCTCACGTTTTTATTATGATTGCTTGCTATTTGCGCGAATGTCTTTTGTAAATGTGTAGAATTGACGAAATGACTTTGTTTAGTTTTTTTGTCCCAATAGGAAAAATTGAAGACATTGTTTTTTTCTGGTTTAACTCCAGTTAGAAAACTTCCCCAAGCGGCAGGAGTTATTGCAGGTATTGTTGACTTTAATATACCTGAGCTTCCATTGTCGACTAACGACTTAAGAAAAGGCATATACCCTTTTTCTATGGCAGGAGTTAGTATCTTCCAGTTACATCCATCGAGCCCAAAGATAATTACTTTATTATTGTTCGTACCCATCAATCAAAATATCCTAGAGCTCTTAATTTAAATTTCACGTCTTCTTCCTCATTTACTGCGATAGATTCTTTAGGTTTTCCTTCTACAGTAAACCAAGGAACGTTTCTTAATATTTCATGGTCTGACGATTTTGGATGTCCATACATCCCATCTTCACCAAGAAATTCGCCATGGTCAGACGTTACAATCATGTCTCCCTCTAACTTTTCTGAGAGTATCCTAACTTGTCTTAGAGCGTACCTGAGATTTTCTGCATACGCTCTACGCAGTATTTTCTTGCCATACTTTCGCCTCACAGCATCCATTGCGCAGCGGGGCGGCATTAATAAAAATTGACGAAGAGCCCACTCTGATGGAGAAATAAATAGCTTTTTGTCTCTAAAATATTTTAATAGGAACTTAAGGATTCTTGTTTTGTATTTAAGGAATCTATACCTGTTTGGCAGGATAAGTTTTCTATTGGAGTTTATGTCGGCTTGATCGTATCCGTATGATAGTATCCCTGGCATTAAATATGGCTCATGTGGTTGTTGGAAATGGAGTACAAATCGCTTCTCAGGGTGTTTCTCAGAGATGTCTATAGCTTTCCTTGTCATCGATTCTGGTAAAACAGTCCCTCGGTAGGTGTCCCATTCTGTATTCCACAATTCGTACACTTTGTGAAAATGCTCGCCTGCATTGTAGCCATAAACTGATTGATTTGCCGCAAAATTTGGATTTGCGGTTATGTAAACAATGTCGTCATATTTGTCTGGGAATGAATTGTCTCTCCACTGAGTCGTACAGGTTCCACTTGAAGCAATGCAAGAGAGGTTGCCCTTTAGGAACTTGGTATAATTATCCTTGAAATAATCATAGCGGCAAGTATCAAGCACTACCAAATATTTCCAAGATTCATCTACTATTGATTTCAAGCGAAATCTCCAACGGAAAAGATTAAGAGTCTAACAGTTACAAAAATTATGATACCGTATATTGCATGTTTTATCAATGGTTTCACTAACTTAGAATATGATACCTGTAGTTGCCCCTTCAAGAAAACTATCTCAGGGATTTGTCCAATTACTGCAATTGCTGATATTGCAACGCTTAGACCAATCAGCCCAAAATATCTTGTGGCTGGGTATATAGAGATTGCAAGCATGCATAATCTGAATAATTTGAATTGAGCTGCTATCTTAGGTACTCCGCAAGAGAGATATACCGGTCCTCTTGTTGAGCCGATAGATCTCATTGCTCCTTTAATTGATAATATCATAATAAGAACACCTATTGAGTTCCACTTTGCTCCAAGAAATATTGCTAGTAAGGGAGCTACTCCCGCGATTAAACCTGCGATAGTAAACGAGATAAGGCTGGTTTTATTTACGATATTCAAATAGGCTCTGCCTAAGCGGTCTATGTCATCTTTAATTAGAGATAGAGCGGGGAACGTTACACTTGTGATAGTGTTGGTGATTTCTGTTGCTGGAATATTTGATACTTTGTATGCGAGTTGATAAATACCTAGGCTTGTCAATCCCAGATAGACCATTGCAAATATGTCATCGCCTTGAGTCATTATGAAGCCAATGATAGAACCAACTGTTATCCATCTCCCAAAATTCCAAAGTTCTTTGGCTTTTGATAGTCTCAATTCTAGTTTTGGTCTGTATGGATGAAGGTAATAACTCAAAGCGCAGCTAGCTAGGCTACTTATGATTCTAGCAATGACTAATGCCCACACGCTTTTGTAAATTATTGCAATTGTGATGCTCGCGCAAACGCTCACAATATTTGCCACAGACCCGAGTATGAACTTTTTGTGAAACTGTAATTCCTTCTGGAAATACAATGTCCCTATATTGGAAAACCCTTGCAAAAGGACGCACAACGCTGTTACACGAATAATATTAATAATCTTTGGCACTTGAGAGGCATCGACAGAGGGAATCATACCAACCATTGGGGCAATAAAGAAAAGTATAGTGAATATGGCTAAGGCACGTAAGATATTTAACGTCCAGGCGGTGTTTAAGTAGGGGGTAATATCCTTGTCATTTTGGATTAATGCAGCATTAAAGCCTGTTCTGGTGAATGTATTGAGAGTGCCAATCATAAGCAGTGCAGTACCGAGCATACCGAAATCATTAGGGGACAGCAGTTTCGCAAGAACTGTTAGCCGTATAAATGATAGAATGGCAGTGAATATGCGCAGCGCAAACACCCAAAAACCGCCCTTAAGAACTTTTTTATAGAGATCTGGATGTTTCTTGTCATTCTTTTGTTTTGTGATTTCCATAGTCCAGGCAGGATAACAGGATTAAATAGATAAATCAAGCTATGAGAAATTTGGCAGCCCCTTTTTACAACAATTATTGAGTCAATCATTTTCCTTTTATATTACAGCATTTTGCATTAAAATGAGCGTTTATGAAGGCTTTTGCTAAAAGTTATGAGAATACGAAATAATGGAGTAATAAATGGGTAAGACGCTTACTTATAAAATATTGGAAAAACATTTAACCCAAGGTAGCCTCAGTGCTGGAGAGCCTATTGGTATACGTATAGACCAGACTCTTACTCAAGATGCGACTGGGACAACGGCGTTCTTGTTATTCGAATCTATGGGGCTTGGACGAGTAAAAACTCAGAAAAGTGTCAGCTATATAGACCATAATATGAGTCAATTTGGGCCGGAAAATCACAATGACCATCTTTACCTTCAAACAGTTGCCGCTAAGAGTGGCGCTTATCATAGCAGGGCGGGCAACGGTATTTGCCATCAAGTTCATCTTGAGAGATTTGGCGAACCGGGAAAGACGCTTCTTGGAAGTGATTCTCATACGCCAACTGGTGGCGGAATCGGTATGCTTGCCATTGGCGCGGGCGGTATGGATGTTGCGGTTGCTATGGGCGGTGGAGCGTTTTATCTGACTGCGCCTAAGGTTATAGGTGTAGAGTTGGTTGGCAATCTTAAGCCGTGGGTTGGTAGCAAGGACATTATACTAAAACTTCTAAGCATATTGTCTACGAAAGGCAATGTCGGTTGTGTAGTGGAATATTTTGGTGATGGCGTTAAGACTTTATCTGTGCCTCAAAGGGCAACCGTAACTAATATGGGTGCAGAACTTGGCGTTACAACAAGTGTCTTTCCTAGCGATGAAACAACGCGTTTGTTCTTAGATGCGCAGGGAAGAGGAGATTCTTATCTGGCTCTATCAGCCGATCCAGATGCAGAGTATGATCGCATTATAAAGATTGACCTCTCAGAACTTGAGCCTATGGCGGCCTGTCCATCTTCTCCAGATAATATTAAAACTGTCTCTGAGCTTGTGGGTAAAAAGGTAAATCAGGTCGTTGTTGGTAGCTGTACAAACTCAAGTTATACAGATCTCATGATGGTGGCGAGAACATTAAAAGGGCGTAAGTTGCATCCGATGGTCGAGTTTGCAATAGCGCCCGGTTCTAGGCAGGTGTTAAATATGCTGGCAGAAAATGGAGCGTTAGCAGATATAATTGCATCTGGAGCGAGAATTCTAGAAAGTGGATGTGGTTGCTGTATCGGACAGGGATATTCCCCAGCAGATGGAACTATTTCAGTTAGAACATTTAACCGTAATTTTGCAGGAAGAACAGGCACTAAAGGGGATATGGCATACTTAGTTAGTCCAGAAACGGCAGTGGCTATTGCCTTAAAGGGTGAGTTTGTTGACCCTAGAGAGATTGGAGTTGATTATCCACTTGTAGAGATGCCAAAGCATTTCCTTATTGATGATAGTATGATTGAGCAACCTCCTAGTGAAGAAGATGCGCAGAATATAGAAGTCTTGCGCGGGCCTACCATTGTTGTTCCAGAATCTCCGCAAGATTTATGCGATACAATCAACGGAAAAGTCCTATTGAAATGTGGCGACAAGATTACTACAGACCATATCATGCCAGCTGGAGCGTTTTTGAAATATCGTTCCAACGTCCCTGAGTATGCTAAGGTTGTATTCAATTGTTTCAATGAAGAAGATGAACCGACTTTTGCCGATAGAGCATTGAATCTAAAGGCTAAAGGAGTTGCTGGTATTGTAGTTGCTGGAGATAGTTATGGTCAAGGCTCTTCTCGTGAACATGCGGCACTTTGTCCGATGTATTTGGGAGTGCGTGTTGTTATTGCCAAGACTATTGAACGTATCCATAAAGCAAACCTAATTAACTTTGCGATAGTGCCGATAGAGTTTGCCGATCCAGATGATTACGATAAGATTGAAGCGCATGATAAGCTAGAAATTATCTCGCTTCTTGATAGTGTAAGATCTAGCGACAGCATTAAGGTTGTAAATAAGACTAAAGAATGCGAAATCATTGGTAAGCTCAATTTGTCTAAACGCGATAGAGAAGTCTTGGTCTCTGGCGGTCTACTCAAATATACACGTAATAATGCTTAAGGGTAGTTGAGTAGATTGTATGAGTTGTTTTCTGAGAACTTGTTATAAGGATTATCTTATGCCAGAGAAGTATAAGAGATTGTTTCTGTCTCTAGTGGTCTTAGGTTTTATAAGTATTGCTATTGGAGCCAAAGAATCTACTCCGCCGCATCAACAGAGCCAGTACAATAAACCGGTAAGAGATGGTTTTGTTATCTTTGGAATAGATGGGGTCATTGAAAAGGTTAAGGAAGATTACTTTTTTATCCCAGATCTAGATATAGTTGATTCTGGAGCTAAGATTGAAGCAGGTAGTAGAGTTGCGATTCTTTTGTCTAGTGGGCTTGAAAAGGCAGTCACTGCGATGGGTGACGATAACAAGCAATCTGTTAGGCTTTGGGGAAGTATTGTTTCATTCAAAAAGAAGAATCTTATTTACATAAGTTACTCTCTGCCGATAACGGACAGGTCTGGTATCTTAGAAACTACCTCTAAAGAGTGGTCTGTAAGAAAAGAAAGCACTCAGAAATCAGAAGTGCTACCGGATGATGTCTTAAAGAAGTTGCATCCTGAAAAATTTGTTAACATCAAGCAATTGCGTTCAAGTGTGCTGAAAAAGCAAGATGTTCTCATTGCAGATAGAATTGGTTTCATAAGAGAGAACAAAGATCATGAGTATATATTAACTTTTGATGCTCTTGGTCAAAATGTTTCCAATATATCATTTAAACTATTGCAATGCCGTGTTTTAGAGCAAGTTATAGACATTAAAGCTCGGATGGTGGTGCCGATGCGTTTTAGAGTAGTCGGAGTCGTAACTCAGTTTAGAGGCGATCACTATATGCTATTGCAGAGAGTTACACCGGCTTTTAGTAACGGCAACTTTTCTAATTAATATGCTAGTCTAAAATTTTGATGTAATCGATTGTCGTATTAGAAATAATAAAATAATAAGTTGTTAATTTTATAGTGCATTTGCTGTATGGAGCATTTGAAGTATGTCAAACTTAGAATCAATTCTTGTAGAGTGGGATAAACCTGATTTCTATAACAAAATAGAAAAGCTCTCTAACAAGCACTCGATGAGTGGATTTCTAAAAAACAATAAAGATACTGAGCTTCGAGTTCGTGAGATAGTTGCCAAAGTTGGTGAATATGGCGACAAGGCATTAGTTGATTTCACAGCAAAATTTGATTCAGTGAATCTGCTTCCATCAGAATTTCAAGTATCAATTAAGGAGATGGAAAAAGCTCATAGAGAGATGGATAAATCTCTACTAGCATCTCTGTGCAAGGCAATCGAAAATGTCAGAGAGTATCAAAGTGAGATCTTTGTAGGGAGTAAAAATAATAGCGACAGAATTCGATATCGTCCACTAAATAGAGTCGGGCTGTGTATACCTGGTGCAAGTGCGCCTTTGCCTTCAACTGTTATAATGACAGCAGTACCAGCCATTGTGGCGGGTGTTAAAGAGATTGTCGTGATATCACCACCTAGGCACGAGGGCTCTATCAATCCAGTAATACTTGGGTTGTGTTTTGAGCTTGGCATAAAAGAGGTCTATCGTATTGGTGGAGCTCAGGCAGTTGCAGCCTTAGCTTGGGGAACTGAGACGATTAAAAAGGTAGATAAAATTGTCGGTCCTGGCAATGACTATGTACAATTAGCAAAAAAGGAAGTCTTTGGATTGGTTGATATGGATTCCTTTGCCGGTCCAAGTGATGTTTTAATTGTTGCAGATGACAATGCAAATCCCGCTTGGGTTGCAGCAGATATGCTCAGCCAGGCAGAGCATAATCCGGGTTCTGCTATTCTAGTAACACACAGTAAGTCTCTTGCAAAGGCTGTATGTGAAGAATTAGATATTCAAGTGGCTAATCTTTCTAGGTCTAAAGAAACTTTGGAATGTTTGCTTAAATATAGCGCTATTGTTTGTGTTGAAAATGTTGAAGATATGCTAGATTTTGCCAATAGGTTTGCGGCTGAGCATTTAGAAGTACAATGTGGCGACAAAAGTCATCTCGTGGCGGATAAGATAGATAATGCTGGTGCAATATTTATAGGCAACTATACACCAGTCGCAACTGGTGATTATTGGGCAGGGCCAAGCCATACTTTACCGACTAGACAGACAACAAAATATTTCTCACCACTTAGCAGTAACGATTTTATAAAGTCCTCTAGCATAATTGAATATTCAAAAGAAAAACTGCAAATGAGTAGCGATGATATTACAAGAATTGCAATGGTTGAAGGTCTTGACGCTCACGCTAAAAGCATTTCTATTCGATGTAAATAGCCTAGTCTCATTTAATACGAGGTTTGCTGTAAAATCAAGAGTTGCAAACCTCGTATTAAATTATCATTCCAGAAATCTATTTCGTTAGTTTCTCTTTTATAAACTCTAGAGTCTCTCGTAGGCATTCATTTAATTTTTCAGGCTTCTTGCCTCCAGCTTGAGCCATTTGAGGTCTACCACCTCCGCCTCCGCCTACAATAGTCGCAGCTTGCTTGACTATATCACCGGCTTTCAAACCTTTTGCAATAAGGTCATCAGTTACACCACTAAGTAGAACGACTTTCCCATCATTGACTGTTGCTAAGAGGATTGCCCCAGAATTAGCTTTTTTCTTGAGCATGTCTAATGCGCTACGCAACTGCTCTATAGGGGTTTTCGGAAGTTCCCCAATAATGACATATGAGCTTTCGATTTTAGGAGCATTATCGAGAAGTTCTTTTGCTTTGAGCATCACTTCGCTACTGCCTTGTTTGTGGGAGTTTTTAAGTTCTTTGGATAGCTCTTTATTTTCACTAATGAGCTTAGAGATTCTATCCTCTACTTTATCGTATGGAACTTTTAATAATGTAGTTAGTTTGTCAGTGACATTGCAACGTTCTTCAAGATAATTGATAAGCGCAGATCCGGTTAGAGCAGTTATTCTACGCACTCCCGCTGAAACACTTTCCTCTTTGATAATCTTGAAGCCTCCAATCTCTCCAGTTGCCTTTACGTGAGTTCCTCCACAGAACTCCTTGCTAAAAGCGTTTTGCAACTGAGAATCAGTATCTGCGCCTATTACTACAACACGAACTTCGTCTCCATACTTCTCTCCAAAGAGTGCCATTGCTCCTAACTCTTTAGCTTCTTCGATATTCATAACCTTACATGTTACCGGAGCGTCCGACTCTATTTTGCTACGAACAAGCGATTCGACTTTCCTGATTTGTTCCTTAGTCATTGCCTTGTGGTGAGTGAAGTCGAATCTTAAATATTCTTCTGAAACCAAACTACCTTGCTGAGAAGTGGAGCCCTCAAGGATATTTTGCAATGCCCATTGCAATAGGTGTGTTGCGGTGTGATTTTTCTTACGGGCATCCCTGTTTTTGTCTACCGACAACACCACTTCCTGACCAATAGTGAGTCTGCCGGAATTGATGTGGCCTTGGTGCAAGATGCAATGTCCAAGAGAAACAGTGTTCTCCACAATGAAGACCCCATCGTCAGTTGCTATTGTGCCACTGTCACCGAGTTGGCCACCACTCTCTGCATAGAAACAGGTTTCATCTAGGACAACAGCAATGTCTTTATCTAGCGTAATATCCCCATCTGTTGAGTACCCATCTTTAGTGATAACACCTAAGATTATAGCTTTGCCACTGCTGTGCAAATATTTTGCGTCATCATTTGTTTCTGGTAAATCAACCCCGACAATTGATGAGAGTAGAGTAGAGCCTTTTTGTGCTGCACGAGCTCTCTCTCTTTGCTCTTCCATTAGAGACTTAAATTTATCATTGTCGACTTTTAATCCAGCCTCCCTTGCCATTAACTCCGTTAGGTCTAGAGGAAATCCAAATGTGTCGTAAAGCTTAAATGCATCACTGCCGCAAATAATGCCGTTTTTAGCTTTCTTTGCGGCCTGAGTGAATATTTCTAAGCCTCTGTCGAGAGTTCGTCCAAAGCTAGTCTCCTCTGATTCAATCACGGTCATGATGAAATCTTTTCTATCTTTCAATTCTGGGAATGCATCTCCCATAATTTCAACTAATACAGGCACAAGTTTATATATAAATGGATCAACCATCCCTAAGACTCGACCAAATCTTGCGGCTCTACGTAGGATCCTCCTAAGAACATACCCTCTACCTTCATTTCCAGGTACAGCTCCATCGGCAATCGCGAATGAAAGGGATCGTAGGTGGTCGGCTATGACTCTCATAGCAATATCCGTCTTACTTTCAAGGTCGAACGTGTATTCAATATTGCAGTTTTCTGATATAGAAGATATGATAGGTGAGAATAAATCGGTCTCGTAATTACTCTTTTTATTCTGCAAAACTGCAGCAATACGCTCAAGCCCCGCACCAGTATCAATGTATTTCGCTTTTAGAGGTTCCAGACTGCCGTCAGCTAACCTATTAAATTGCATAAACACAAGATTCCAAAGCTCAATATATCTGGCGCAACCAGCATTGACCTCACATTTATGGCCAGGTACGTGCTTCATATCACACATATCATCTCCGAGGTCAATGTGAATCTCGCTACACGGCCCACATGGACCAGTCTCGCCCATTTCCCAGAAGTTGTCTTTTTTGCCAAAAGACAGAATTCTTTCTTTAGGTATGCCTGTAACTCTTGGCCATATCTCAGCAGCTTGCGCATCGTATTCGCTACCGTCCTTCTCATCTCCGGCAAATACAGTCACCCATAGTTGATCAGGATTGATCTTGTATACTTCTGTCAGTAATTCCCATGCCCACGCAATCGCTTCTTCTTTAAAGTAATCATCGAATGACCAATTACCGAGCATCTCAAAAAAAGTGTGGTGGTATGTGTCAACTCCAACCTCTTCAAGGTCATTATGTTTACCACTAACTCGTATGCATTTTTGGCTATTGACTGCACTCTTGCAATTAGCAGTTTTCATTCCAAGGAATATATCTTTAAATTGATTCATGCCGGCATTAATAAATAGTAGGGTGGGGTCATCATTTGGGACTACCGGTGAACTAGGTATAAAAGAGTGTCCTTTGTCTTTGAAAAAGTCTATGAATAAACTTCTAATCTCTTGTGATGTTAACATCTTTCTTAGCTTCCAAAATATAAGACTCCAAGTGTGATGCTAGGAGTCTTAAGTTGTTTATAAATATTAAACAGATTCTCTAATCTTCATCTATGAGACCTTTTGCCTCTAAGACCTTGTTTTTAATCTCTTCGCAAAGTTCCTTATTTTCATCTAGGAAGAGCTTTGCTTTTTCACGCCCTTGTCCAATACGCACCTTGCCGTAATTGAACCACGCACCACTCTTAGAGATGATATTATTATTGACAGCGAGGTCTATGAGGTCACCGATATAGCTTATTCCACTGTCAAACATTATATCGAACTCGGTCTGCTGGAAAGGAGCGGCGACTTTGTTTTTTACAACCTTTACTCTAACTCTATTTCCAATAGGATTTCCTGATGAGTCCTTAATCATCTGTATTCTACGGACATCTAAACGTACAGAGCAGAAAAACTTTAATGCATTGCCACCAGGTGTTGTCTCGGGGCTGCCAAACATTACTCCGATTTTCATGCGGATTTGATTTATGAATATTAAAGTAGTCTTGCTCTTGCTGATTGCTCCTGTGAGCTTCCTCATTGCTTGACTCATGAGTCTAGCTTGGAGCCCTACATGTGAATCGCCAATGTCACCATTCATCTCAGCTGCAGGAATAAGAGCAGCAACAGAATCAATAACAATTATATCAACAGCATTACTCTTTATAAGCATTTCGGCTATATCAAGGGCCTGTTCTCCAGTGTCTGGCTGACTAACAAGCATTGAATTTACATCAACCCCAATTTTTTTGGCCCAAGTTGTGTCTAATGCATGTTCAGCATCAATAAAAGCAGCTACGCCATTATCTTTTTGAGCTTGCGCAATAACGTTCAGTGCCAGAGTTGTTTTACCGGACGATTCTGGTCCGTAAATCTCTATAATTCTACCTTTTGGCATGCCGCGACCACCAAGAGCGATATCAAGAGAAATTGCTCCAGTCGGAATGCCTTCTATCTTGAGGTTGTGTGCACCATCCATTGTCATAATGGAACCGCTGCCATACTGTTTTTCGATTTGAGCAAGTGCTCTCTCTAGAGCGGGGTTCTTTTTCTTCTCCACAGCAGAGTCTTTAGCATTCTTCTTGACAGCGGCATTAGATGTCTTTTTCTTTACAGATGCAGTTTTAGCTTTTGCCATTATTTTATCTCCTCAGAGTTTATGTTCATTAGACCATATTCTATTACTTTCACAGTACTGCTAATCTATGGTTTTGATGTCGATGTGTCAATTCACAATTGCATATCGTGTAGTTTTTTTTGAGGTAAATAGCATATTTTAAACTTAGAAGATATGTGGCACTAAAAAGTGACAAAAAAAAGGGCATATTGTATTTTTTTAATTCGTATAGATATGCTCTTATTATCTTGTCTTGTAATGTTATATCGGACATTGGATTCAGTCGTCATATTTAGCCTTTCAAATGCTTGACCTAGATGTAGTAATTTGCTCTAATGACGATATCTTGTCAAGGAAGTGAGAGATAAGAGTCATTCCGGAAAAGGTGTTTGAATTGCAAGAAAGTAGTGTTTGTGTGCTGCTTTTGGCATACAATGTATTTTGAGTTTTAATTTAGATACTTCACATTTGTGGTACCATTTTTTAAGCAGTACGAACCTTATTGTTTTAGCTTGCGTATCTGTTGTTATGCACAGTGAGTATGATTAATTTACGATGAAGAAGAATTTTAGGAGAATCTGAAAATGATCACATCATCCATCACCAAAATATTTTTAACTACAACGTTAGTCTTACTATTGATTTTAACAGGTAGTTCTAGTGCTGGTCTATTGGGTATCGCGGCGAATTCTAATGGAGACATTGTTAGCGGTACGGCAGGATTTAATGTGTCTGGTTACGGAGAGCATCTGCAAGGTACTGTTGATTTTGCAGTTTTCGATACTAGCGTTGACAATCCATTTAGTAGTGTATCTGTAGGTAGTGGAAGATATTTATACGCATATCAAATAAATGCAGATGTAAGTTGTACGTCTATCGGAAGTTTAGTTGTAGGTACTTATGGATCTAAAGTTTTTGAGGTAACTACTTATTCGGATGGTGAAATTGATGTTGCCAGTGCACACTTTAATCAAGCTGGTATTGGTCAAGTCGATGTTGATCCTGCTATCGGCTCTTCTGATACAGTAGCAGCGGAGTTTGACTTCAATAATGCTCTTACTTCGGGTCAGACGTCGTATATACTACTATTATCTTCTGATCAAGAATTCGTAATGACATCAATTGGGGGTGATAACAGTGGCTATGGAGCGTCTATAAATGGTGTGCTCTTGCAGTCAAATCCAGATTTTATGGAAAATGTAGTTCCTGAGCCAGCAACAATTGCGATACTTGGGGTTGGTGGACTTGCGGCTATTAGAAGAAGAAAAAAAGCCTAAGTGGTTTTGTCGTTATGGTTTTATTACTTATAGTTTAGTGAAGTGAATGGATTTTACAGTTTTCTAGGCATATTTACTGTGGGCTTCATTGAATTAGTCTTTTTAAGTAATAGGAATTGCCAAATGCTTTTTTTGGCGAAAGGAAATAGAAATGAGTTTTAGATTACTCTTCTCGCTGTTGGTTTTGGTCGTACTGTCGCAATTATGTTTTGCTCAGGGTGACTATGTCCTACTTATTGAGTCTGCCAACCCTAACGCAGGCACAATTTCACCTAGCCTAGGAGAGGTTCATACATTCAATGCGGGACAGTCGGTTACTCTAACTGCAACTCCATCTCAAGGTTACGAATTTGCCTATTGGCTTGGTGCAGTTTCTGATACCAACAACAGTACAACAACAATCTCAATGGATGGAGCTAGATATGTAATGGCAGTATTTGAAAAATCTGAATTTGACACTACTCCTGGTGTTACAACCGAGGCAGGAGGAGGAGGTGGTGGTGGAGGCCTTAGGCCTTCTCGGAGTCAAAACTACAGTACTAATGGCTCAGATATTGGCTCAGCTAGTGATAGTGGAGCCTACAGTCAATATTTTTCTGGATCATCGGGATCAAGTATCCCAATGCCACCTAATGGACCAGGCCCATGGGTTCCAGTACCTGAAGTGCCTGAGCCAATATCTATAGCGTTATTAGGATTTGGGGTAGCGGGGATTGTTTTAAAACGGCGTAAAGCTTCGTAAATCAAGTCTACCGGTCACGCTATAATTAAAACTATCAAGGGAAGGCCCAATAAGGTCTTCCTTTTCTTGTTGGCATTTATCTAAAAACCGCAACAATATTTTCTACGTCAACTACAAACAACCTGTTGTTGCCCTCAAAGTCGACAGGGATAGCTCCTTTTGGGTTAAACAATACCTTGTCGTACTGTACAAGAGGCAATTCTGGCGCTACCTCTACTTCGCTTGAGACAGCGACTATTCGCCCAGTTATTGTAGGTATCTCGATGTTATCTGGTAGTTGAATGCCACCTTTAGTTTCCTTTTTATCTTGGTCTTTGCGTATTAAAACTCGCCTGCCTATAGGCTCGACGATCTCAAGATTGTTATTGTCTCTTTGCATATTAATATGGTCTTATTTATTTCTTCTTGGATTTTTTCTTTGCGGTCTTCTTTTTAGCTGTTTTCTTCTTCTTGCGTCCGAGCATTATATCAGCTTCTTCAATTGTAGCAGGGGGCCATTTCCCTTCTTCCTGGAGTCTTTTGAGTTCATCTAAGACTTTAATACTTATGATATTTCTGCACCTAGGGAAGTTGTTACATCCCATAAATGGACCTCTTTTACTTTGCCTTATGACCAGCTCACCTGTTTTGCATTTTTGACAATGCACCCCAGTTGGTTCTGGTGGGGCCGCTGGAGGTAGTACATTACCTTCTTTATCAATTTTCATGATTGTCTTGCACTTTGGATAGTCTTGACATCCCATAAATTTGCCAAACCTTCCATGTTTCTCTATCATCATCTTGTCACAGTTTGGGCACGGTATGTCAGAGATAATCTGTTCTTGTAGTTCTCCTTTGTTATTGCACGGCGCCGCAAATTTACATTCTGGATATTTAGAGCAGCTTAAAAATCTTCCATTCTTGCCAAATCTATATACCATCGGTGCATTACAGTCTGGGCAAGTATAGTCACTTGGTTTTGTCTCAGCCTTGGCATGCTTCATCTCTTCAGTTGCAATGTTAAGGCTCTTCTCAAATGGTCCATAAAAATCTTTTAAGACTTTAACCCATTCAAGTTTGCCATCTTCGATCATATCTAACTCTTCCTCAAGCTGTCTTGTAAAGGCAAGATCCATAATACTTGGAAAGAATTCGTCTAATTTTTCCGTTACAATTTCTCCAAGATCTGTCGCATGGAATTTTCTTTCTCTTTGCTCAACGTAATTACGGTCCTGAATAGTCGATATAATTGAGGCATATGTACTTGGTCGACCTATACCTTCTTTCTCTAGAGTCTTAACTAGTGATGCTTCGGTATAACGTGCGGGCGGTTTGGTGAAATTTTGCTGCGCATCTATATCGATTGTCCTTAACGATTGCCCTATTTCTAGGTGAGGTAATTGTTGTTCTGTTGAATTTGTCTTCCAGATTTTAGAATAGCCGTCAAATACCAGTGAGCGACCGCTTGTTCTGTATTCACATTTTCCGATTGGAGTGTCAGCCGCGATAGTGACTGTGGTAACATTCCATTTAGAAGGTGTCATTTGAGAAGCAATAAATCTTCTCCATATCAGATCGTAGAGTCTGAATTGCTCATCAGAGAGATATTGCTGTATATCGCCTGGTTTAATGCTAGGGTCGGTTGGTCTAATGGCCTCGTGTGCCTGTTGAGCGTTTTTCTTTGAGGAGTAGAAATTAGGCTTCTCAGGCAAATATTCACTGCCATAATTACTCTCAATAAAGCTCCTAGAAGAAGCGATAGCTTCGCCTGATATGTGGGTACTATCAGTACGCATATACGTGATAAGACCTACAGCGCCCATGTTTCCAAGCTCAATACCTTCATATAGACTTTGAGCAAGTCGCATTGTCTTCTTAGCAGCAAACCCTAATCTGTTTGATGCTGCCTGTTGTAGTGTTGATGTTATAAATGGCGGCGAAGCCTTAGAGCTAGTCTGTTTTGCTACAAGGTCGTCAACTTTGAATTCTTTATCAACAATAGCATCAAAGATTTGCTTTGCACTAGCTTCATCTTTTGCAGAGAATTTTTTGCCAGCAACTCTAACCAACTCAGATTTAAAGGCATTGTGCTCACTGAGCCATTTATTTTGATGAACCAGTGTTGGTTTCTTGCCATTGATTTCTGTTGCGAGGAAGTCGCTCCATTGTTGCTTATAATCTTGGTCTATGTCTGAAGTAAAGAATGCAGGTATTAGCCAATATTCATCAGGGACAAATGCCCTTATCTCTAATTCTCTTTCTACTATTATCTTAACTGCAACAGATTGTACTCGACCGGCACTTAATCCCTTGGCGACTTTCTTCCAAAGCAGTGGACTAATCTTGTATCCAACGATTCTATCTAGAATGCGTCTAGCTTGCTGTGCCATTACCTTTGGCATTTCTATTTTACCAGGTGATTCGAAGGCTTCTTGTATGGAAGACTTGGTGATGGCATTAAAAACAACACGATAAGTCTTGTCTGGGTTGGTGCCGAGCAATTCTGCTAGATGCCAAGCAATAGCCTCTCCTTCACGGTCAAGGTCAGTTGCGAGGTATAAATAGTCAGACTTTTTGGCTAAAGACTTTAAGGTACTAACTAATTTTTTACGTCCCTTTGTGACATCATATGTTGGTTCAAAGTTGTTTTCTATATCTACATTGATGCCTTTACTTGGTAGATCACGTACATGTCCCATTGAAGCCTTAACAATATAGTCATTGCCTAGGTACTTATTAATAGTCTTCGCTTTTGCAGGTGATTCTACGATAACTAACGTTTTTTTTGAGCTTGCTTTAGCCATAAAATTTCACTTGTCTGAATTTACATAATTATATGAGTTAGAATATCTATACCAGTTCAATATAAGATAAAGTAACGCACAGATAACAGAGTGGAAACCATATTGTCAAGAAAAAATGTGTATAGTTATATTTGCAATGTTGATTTTGCCGTATGCAAACTGTGATAAATTGCACTAATACGCCATAGTGAGAATAGTGTTGTGTGTTTAGTTATTGGTTTAGCAAATCTCTGTAGAACAGTGCAATTAATCTAGGTTGCTGTGGTTATTCTAGATTTCTAGATAGGTCTGTATTAAGTAGCTGTTCTTTGAATTTTCTTACGGCTTGCCCTCGGTGCGATATAGAATTTTTCTCTTCCTTACTCATTTGCGCAGTAGTTTTGCCTATACTGGGAACATAAAATATCGGATCATATCCAAACCCTCTATCTCCATGTTTCTCTTTGGTTATTAATCCTTCCACCTTTCCCTTTGTTTCTAAGATGATTTTCTCTGGACTCGCTAGGCACAGAGAGCATACAAATCTTGCAGTTCTATCGTTTTTAGGTGTGTTTCTCATAAGTTTCAGAACTTTTTCAATATTCTCATGATCTATGAGATCGCTCGAGTGATCCTTATGGTTGCCAGAAAAGCGAGCACTATGCACACCGGGTTCTCCACCGAGAGCATCTATCTCAAGCCCGGAGTCATCTGCGACAGTATACATGTTCGTCTGTCTTGCATAGCCAAGAGCCTTTTTTCTAGCATTTTCGATAAATGTTTGTCCGTCCTCTTGCACTTCTTTAATATCCTCAAAATCGCAAAGACTTAAAACTTCGATGTCTGCACCTAGCAGTTGCTCAAGTTCACGTTTTTTGCCTAGATTTGTCGTGGCTATTACAATCTTCATAGTATTGCTTTCTGTTAATTTCTTTTGGATAGTTTTGTTTATACACGTTAATATATCAACGCTAAAATGGCAGTCAAGCTAATCAGCACAAGAAAGTTGTTGCATCAGCCCTGTTGTCAATTT
>WGDE01000111.1 GCA_015493385.1 Phycisphaerae bacterium | reverse complement strand
TGTCAATATCTATCACCAAGCCATCGCTAGTATCGCGCAGACGTATTACAAGAGGCTCGACTAGCGGCGCTGCCACGGCAACAGCAGATTTACTCGGCGCTGGAAGCTTTATTGGAAGCAAGTCTTCCTGTGGTCTGAATTTTGCCGTAACAAGAAAAAAGATTAGTAAGAGAAAAATCATATCAATCATCGGAGCCATGCGCAGTGATATATTGCTACGTCTCTTTAGGCTAAGCTTCTTAAACAGCAAATTTCTTATTTCAATGTCATCGTGGTCTTGTGGCATTATTTTGGTTTCTTCAACTCTTCTACTTTGGGTAAATCTTTAAGCGAAGTAAGCCCAAAAACTTCTAAGAACTTCTTCGTTGTCCCATACAGCATAGGTCTGCCAAGAATCTCCGCACGACCGGCAACCTTAACAAGCCCCTTCTGCATCAGACCTCTAATCATCTCTCCAGAAGAGACCCCTCTAATCGCCTCAATATCCGCACGAATAACCGGCTGTTTGTACGAGATAATTGCAAGCGTCTCGAGTGCGGCCTGTGTTAGCTTTGTTTCTGTGCGTACTCTAATGAGCTTCAAGAGCCAATGATTGTAAATCCTGTGAGTCATCATCTGATACCCACCTGCTATTTGGACTATCTTGAATGCTGCATTTATTTTCTCATACTTCTCGTTTAACTCATCAATACATTCAACAACCTGTTTTGTTGAGCTTATCTCGGCAATATTCATAAGCCTTGTGGCTGAGATTGGCTCGTCAGAGGCAAAGAGAATCGCCTCCAAAACACTGCTCATCATCGGACGTGGATATTGATTTTCATCAAACTCCTGCTCAAGACCATGGCTCCATGGTATAACATGCTGAAGCCCCTCATCGTTTTGAGTCTCTTCGTCTTCTTCTGGAGAATCTTCGTCTTGCGGCTGCGCATCAGAATCTTCTGATTGACCAGACTCCTGCGCACCACTTACATCCTGCTGTAGATTTTCTGCGCAAGAATCACCAGTCTCAATCTTGATTTCTCCACTGTGTTGCTCAGAAATATCATCTGGGCTATCTTGAGAATTATCAAGGGCGGCCTCATCATTTGACTGCGCGTCTATTGGAGTAGATTCTAAGTCTTTATTATCTTCTGTCATAATATCTTTTTTCTAAACATAAAATTTCTTCACAATCGTCATATTCTAGATTTCTTGCCAAGTAAACGGATCGTGATCCTTCTTGCTTATTTTAAAAGACACACCCTTTAGTGCTGTCTTGAGCTGTTTTTGTAGTTTCTTGAGTATAAATCTCTCTGAAACTGTATGTGAGAGACACAAACACGCCAGCGACGCCTCTTGGGCAACAAGAGCTTCATGATGTTTGAGCTCTCCGGTTAGGTATAGATCGCAACCCTCAGAGATAACAGTATTCAATATTTTTCCGCATGTTCCAGCGCAGACCGCCGCCGAACGAATCATCTTATTCTTTGGCCCTACTATTCCTATCGACTTAGCAGATGTCTTTTGCTTAATATCTGCAATAATATCATCAAGTCTGCGAGGGTTGGAGAGCTTGCCCATACGACCAAGCCCCATTCTTCGGTGCAAATCATATGTTTTCAAAACGTCGTAAGCTGGCACCTCGTACGGATGCGCCAAAAGCATTGCGTTTACAACAGAGTCTAGCTTTGAAGAATGTACTATCGTCTCAAATCGTACTTCATCCACCTGCGTTAATTTGTCCTTATCGCCAACAGCAGGATTTGCCCCCTCTTTAGGAACAAAAGTGCCGACTCCATTACTCGTAAAACTACAATTGCTGTAGTTACCAAGCTCACCCGCTCCGGCATCATAGACAGCCTTGGCAACCTTATTAACATCACCGCTTGGAACAAAAACCACAAGCTTGTATAGATCTTTTTTAGGGTCGTTAACAAAATCTCCAATCGGTTCGGGAGATTCAATCCCAACCATCTGCGCCAACCCATCGTTGACTCCACCCCAAACAACATCTAATGAAGTATGGATTGAGTAAACGCTTATCCCTGCACGAATCAATTCATAGACAACGGACTTTTCTGAATCGGCGGTAACCTTTTTTAAGCCGTCCCAGATTACAGGGTGATAGCTGATTATTAAGTCTGCGCCCTGCTTTATCGCTTCTTTAACAACATCTTTGGTAATATCGATTGCGAACAAAACCTTACTAACTTCTTGGTTCTTATCGCCGACAAGCAAGCCCACATTATCCCAGCTCTGCGCAAGCGCCTTTGGCGCAAGCGATTCTATCTCACGAGCAATATCGTTAACTCTCATCGCTAGAGGCCTCCTTAAATCCACATTTCTCTGCTAGGTTATCAAGGTATAGCTTCGATATTTTCCCTGTCAACTCGCCAACATTGCCGCTACCAATATCATGTTTTTCTACAGATGTTACTGGCAGAACTCTCATTACTACGTTAGAGAGAAAAACCTCGTCTGCTTCGAGCAAGTCTTTGATTATTAGATTCTTCTCAACTACCTCAATGCCAGCATCTCTTGATAACCTGCAAATTTCCGATCTGGCAACCCCGCCAAGAATAGGAGTCTCAAGAGTTGGCGTATAGAGCTTGGAGTCTTTAACTAGAAAAACATTACTCATACAGCCCTCAGCCAAGACGCCCTCCATCGTAAACCAAAGAGACTCTGCCGCCCCTTTACTGCGGGCGATATTCATCTCCATTAATCTCGGTAGATAGTTTGTAGTCTTATGCATTGCAATCTTGCTTGTTGAATCCTGCCTTGAATCCGAGAGAACGACTAAAACTCCATTCTCGTAAAACTCTTCTGGGTAGCCCTGATAAATACCGGCAGTTATCAACAGCGTCGGTTTAGGGTCTTTTGTAAAACTCATAAGCCCGTTTGTAACGGTAAGACGCATTCTAGCGTTAACAAGTTCATTGGCTCTTATAGTTTTGTATATGGCATTTTCCAGAAAATCGTGATCGAAGTTGACAGGAAATTTCAATGCCTCCAAAGAAGCAAAGAGTCGCTCAAGATGCTTATCCAGAGCAAACACCCTTCCATTGAAAACAACCATAGTCTCAAAAACACCCGCTCCATATAGAAAGCCGCTGTCTAGAGGCGAAATCCCTGCATCTTCAATATCAACAATCTTATCGTTTAAGAAAACCTTCTGAGCCATTCTTTCTCCAAATCATATCGAACTAACTGCTTTTATTGCCGCTAATTGCGACCTAGCCTTGGTTATAGTCTCAAGCCACTCATTAGCAACGGTTGAGTCATCAACAATCCCGCCACCTGTCTGGATAAATGCTGTTTCGCGATGTATAATAACGTTTCTTATAGCGATATTCAAGCAAACACTGCCATCAATACCAATCCATCCTATACTACCTGTATATATGCCTCTACTATCAGGCTCAAGCTCGTCTATAATCTCCATCGCTCTAATCTTTGGTGCACCTGTAATCGAGCCGCCTGGGAAGGTAGATTTTAGCAACTCATAAAAATCAACCGAGCTGCGCAGCCTTGCAGACACAGTGGCGAT
>WGDE01000110.1 GCA_015493385.1 Phycisphaerae bacterium | reverse complement strand
ATCTACAGATGATAACAAGAATTTATCTGCCGAGCAGCTTAGCTCTAAGGATATGATTATAAAATATGTTAAAGCGTACAAGTCTTGGGCTGGCATTGTTAATAAGCTAACTGCAAACAATGGGATAAACGCCAAATACGACAAGGCTCTCTCGCAGATAACAAAACTTAACATCAGTATTGATGCTCTAGTTGCAAACGTAGAAACACGCTCTGGCAGAAAGTATATTGATCAACTTAAGGCTCAATTCCCAGAAAAAGCAGCAAAGATAGATGCTTTCGTTAAGGCGTTTGACGAATATAAACCTCTAAGGGGAACTCTTGACGACCCTGAAGACGTTAAGAGAATGCTAAAGGGTGCTGGCATTCTTGAATTCCGCATCCTTCCTTCAGTAGGAGATGGTAAGTTAACAGCCCAGATGGCTCAGAACTACATCGAAGACTTAAAGCTACGCGGCCCAAAACTCGCTTCAGATGGCAATTACGTTTGGGTTGCTATTGAAAATCCAAATGATTTTAAAGGCAACAATGCTGTAATTGCAAAATTCGCAGACAACCTTTATGTTTTAGCTAGCAACTCACCAACAGAGACAATGTTGCACAATCCAAGCCTAAATTGGAAGCTTACTAAAGCATGGCCAACAGCTGACCAAAATGGAAGAAGAGCTATCGGTTTTGCTTTTAACGACATCGCGTCTAACATGTTCTTTAAGCTTACAAGCAACAATATAGATAAGCCTCTGTGTATCATCTTAGATGACAAGGCTCTTTCAGCACCCAATATCAACTCTGCTATTAGCTCAAGTGGTATAATTACCGGTTCATATAACCAAGTCCAACAAAACGACATGGTTAATAAATTAAATGCCGGTTCTCTTCCAGCAAGAATCAGCGATGCTCCAATATCAGAAAAGACAATCGGAGCGACAATCGGTGAGAAATATCGCGATCAAGGAATAGAGTCTGGAATATGGGGTCTAGCAATAGTCGCTGTATTTATGATGGTCTACTACCGTTTTGGTGGAGTTATTGCAACTATTGCTCTCGTATTGAACATTCTCTTCATTCTAGCTGTAATGAGCATATCGGCTGCAACATTCACATTGCCTGGTATTGCAGGTCTTATCCTGACTATCGGTATGGCTGTTGATGCGAATGTTTTGATTTTCGAGCGTATCAGAGAAGAGCTTGCAAGTGGTTCATCACTTAGAATAGCAATCAACAATGGTTATTCAAAAGCGTTTAGAACAATTCTCGATGCCAACCTTACAACCTTTATCACTGCTCTAATCTTAATGCTAGTAGCTAGTGAAGAGATTAAAGGTTTTGCGATTGTATTAATGATCGGTATTATATCAAGTATGTTTACTGCTCTCTTTGTTACTAGAGTTCTATTCGACTCTCTAATGGCAATGGGATGGATCAAAGACACTCTTCGTATGCGTAGCTTTGTTAACCAACCAAATTTCGATTGGATGGGCAAAAGGACTGTCTTCTTCACTATATCAGCAGTACTAATCATCGCTGGCCTCAGCGTATTCTTTACACGCGACAACAGCAGAAGCAATAAGTACGACATCGAGTTTACTGGTGGAACAAGCGTCCAAATCAACCTTAAAAAGGGTCAGAAATTTAACCAAGCTCAGATCGAAGCAATGATACAGGCAGTTGGCAAGAAAGAAGGCAACTCAGGATTAATGAGTGCCAAAGTTTACAGTGTTGGCGATACAGGTAGACAATTCGAAATTAACACAATTGAAACAAATAAATCAGTTGTTGACGTCACATTCAACACAGCTAAGACAGCAGATGCCATCAAGAAAATGGTAGCTGATGCCACTAAGAAGCTTGATTCTTCTGCTAAGAATATATCTGTAGTAGCAGGTAAGGATAGAAACACCTTTACTATCTCAATGAGTCAGCTATCAAAATCTGAGATTAAATCAATACTAGAAGAAGCGTTTAAAGGTAGCGATGCTAAAATTGGAGAACCGAAAGTTGACCAGATAGTCAACAACGCTGTAACCGAAGCCTTTGGCTCTATCTTGGAGAGAGAAGAAAACCTCAATCCAAAGATAACATCTGTCTCCTTCATAGATGATGCTACTGTAAATGAGACTCCAGAGCTATCTGCATATATAAGTGGGTTGAAAATTGAATGTAAACTCTCTGAAAAGGTCTCTTCTGCTCAGTTAAAAGAGAGATTCAAAAACTTACGCTTCAAACGCGATCTAGATGACCTTTCTTGGTATAAATACGAACTCCTAGACAGCGACTATCTACCTTTAGATGATAACACTAAGGTTGATAGCTTTGTTTATGTAAGTTTACAGCCAGACGCTGGATATCGCGAACTTGAAGCTAATGAAAAAGATAGATACATTGATAATGAGACTAAGAAAGTCTTAGCTGCTACATCGTACGAAGCATCATTACCAAGAGTTTCTCAGTTCAATCCATCTATTGGAGATGAATCAAAACGCAAAGCTATTGTAGCGATTATCTTCTCTCTACTAGCAATTATTGCCTATGTATGGATTCGATTCGGTGATGCTAGATTTGGTTTTGCTGCTATTGCGGCTCTAGTCCATGACGTCTGTATTACTCTTGGTGCTGTAACCGCCTGTACATACATTGCAGGAACACCAATCGGAGAATATCTTGGAATCAGAGACTTTAAGATAAACCTACAGATGATTGCAGCGTTCTTAACAATCATTGGTTACTCACTCAACGATACGATTGTTGTATTTGATAGAATTCGTGAGAATAGAGGAAAGACTACTAATATCACACCTACTATAATCACAAAGAGTATCAACCAGACATTGTCAAGAACGATTCTTACATCACTAACAACATTCATGGTTGTACTAGTAATGTATATTGGTGGTGGCATTGGTTTGCGTGGGTTCACATTCGCAATGTTAATTGGTATCGTTGTTGGTACTTATTCTAGTATCGCAATCGCAGCTCCAATCCTGCTAATTGGCAAGAAGAATAGTAAGTAATATAATGCAAAAAGATATCAAAATGGGGATGATGGCTGGCGCAGTTATAGCCATCATCTCCTTTATTATTTTCTCAGTAGTTAAACCATCCGAAGATAGCCCGCGAGAGCAATATCAAGATGGTATCAACTTGGATGGGTATCAGCCAAGCCCTGCAAGAGAAACAACAGAACCACAAAACAGCTCTGCAGTTTCAACAACTAGAAAACCAGCAAAGCCAATCAGGAACACCTCAAACTACCCTAGCACACAAACATCTCTGCAATCGCCTACTCAAATAGTAAGCGATAATCAAGCGAAGAGAAATATCAATATTAGAGAGCCTCTTAAAAAACATACCGTCACACAAGGCGAAACGTTAAGCTCAATTTCATTGCTATACTATGGCGACACGAAACACTGGAAAAATATCCTAAACGCAAATAACAACCTCCTGAGCAACCCAAACAATCTCCGCACAGGAATGCAGTTAGTAATACCAAGCCAAACTCGCTAACCTCATTTTTTACCTTAGCGCAGATTTGTACCACCACGAATGATTGGGATGTTCGATATTATTTTTGTCTTTTCATCTGCGTTTAATCTTAGCCCTAAGAAACAAACTTAGGAGAGAATTCTGGGGCTACTTTGGTTACGCATACTGCCGCGTTTGCGGCGCCGTATAGCGATACAGAATAATCGCGGATTATATAAACTGGAATCGCTTTTAAAACTTTGCGTATTACAGGATTATAATTCTGCTCGAATGAGTGCATAAAGAGGTTTTCTTCTAGGAAGAATTTTTCTGTTTTGGTAACAATACCGCCCGCTAGGTAGAGACCTACTGTAGGCAAGAGACAGGATGCAACATCCGATGCGAAGCGACCGTAGAGCTTAATGAATAAACGTACAATATCTCCGCAGACAGGATTTTCTGTTGCGTATTTGGTTATAATTGATGGCTTATCAACATCAAATGCCGCGTCAACCTCTGTTAAAACACCAGTTATTGGAACAGATTTAACGTCTTTGAAAAAATGGTAGATATTTGCAATTCCAAGCCCAGAAACAGCTGGTTCTACGCCGGGGGTATAATATTTAACTCGCTTTGCGATATAGCTCTTTAGAGCTTTCGTCTCTGGGTCGAATGCTGGTAAGCCAATATGCCCTGCCTCACTAGGACAGGCTACATATTTACCCTTTTGGCCAATGAGAAAACCAACTCCAAGCCCAGTGCCTGCGCCAACAATTGCACGCATATTTCCAACTTGAGGAGAGATAAAGCCCGCCGTATGCGGAAGTTGCAAGATTTTTTCTTCACTGTTAACATCGAGTAGTGGAAGGCTGTAACTAACCGCCATAAAATCGTTAATCACGAGAGTTGGAATATGAAGCTTCTTGAAAATCTCATGACCATCAATATCCCAATGTATATGCGAAGGCGTACATACATTCTCAACGACTGGCCCAGCCGCACTAATACAGCAGCGATCGGGCTTGAGGTCTGCATCTACTTGAAACGCTTGCTTGAGGGTGTCATCAATAGCTTCAAGGATATTATTTAGCTTCTGGGTAGAGTAGACACACTCAACTATAACTTCAAATTTTCCTTTACTCTCGCCAACAAGCGCAATGTTGGTATTTGTTCCACCAACATCACCAGCTAGTATTATACGGGAGAAATCACGATTATCGCTCTTCCACTTAACAACCACTTAATAGCTCCACCTTAAAATAAAATAAATAAGAGAATCTGTAGGCTCCCTCTATTCTTCAATAGTAACATTCTCAATAACTACAGCCTCAACTGGTACATTGCGCATGCCCCTTATATTTGCAGTTTTAAGAGATGCTATTTTATCGACAATATCCATACCCTCTATAACCTTACCAAAAACGGCATAGCCTGGATTTCCCTCAGCCCTATCAAGACTCATATTATTATCTCGGTGATTTATGAAAAATTGTGACGTTGCACTGTTAGGATCTGCTGTTCTAGCCATAGAAATCGTCCCACGATAGTTGCCAAGCCCATTATTTGACTCATTAACTATAGGATTGCGAGCTTTCTTTTTTGTCATATCCTTTGTAAAACCACCGCCCTGAATCATAAAACCTCTAATTACTCGGTGGAAAATTGTGCCATCGTAAAAACCGTCTTTGGCATATTTCACAAAATTAGCAACCGTTATCGGAGCTTTTTCTTTGTCTAGCTCAAGGACAATATCGCCCATTGATGTCTGCATCTTGGCTATAACCTTGCGATGGCTCTGTTTCTTTTTATTGTGAATAGCCTTAGAAGTATTACTCACAGTTTTGGAGTGACCCGTAGATTTTCCAGACGAAGTGTCATCGGTGTCACAACCAACAAATAACAGAGTTGCCGTGAGAAATAAACATACCCGGAAAAGTCTTTTACTAATTATCATGCTAGATCTCCTAATATCTAATTGCACCAAGTGTCCATTTTAATGAAAACCCATCATCCTGCGCAACCTAGTTCTAATACCGGCTGGCTTTGCACCCTCTGGCACCAATACATGAACCGCGTTTGGCACAACCTCAATCTCAAGAGGTAGACTTGGACCTGGGTCGCCATCAATCTGGGTGAGAACTTCTCCCTTTTTAGACAAAACACGAATCTTCTTACATTGGCAATAGATAACATCGCTAGAATCCCTGTGTAATTTTAAGAGCGTCAATATCGCATGTTTAAACAAACGCAGCCTTGTATTACATTTATATACACACAAATCTAGTAAGCCGTCGCTGTAGTTCGCTTTACTAAGAATCTCTAACCCAATTGCGTATCTTGAAATATTGCCAACATACGCCATCGCCCTGCCGCAATAAATTTCTTTGCCGTCCGCCTCAATTAATATTTTTGGGAAACGATGCGCCCAGATACTACGCCAAATTGGCCAAAAATAATCAATATGGCTGATATGACCATTACGTTTTTCGCTAAATCGTCTCACAATTTCACCATCTATACCAACACCAAGAACGCTGGTAAAGCATTTAGAGTTGACCATTCCAATATCAAGTTCTCTAAAAAAGCCTCCAGTAAACGCCTTGCGATATGTCTCGATATGCTCATCATAGCCAAGCTCGTTTGCTAAGAGATTCTCCGTTCCGCCTGGAATAATCATAAGCGGAGTATCACTGCCCTCAAGGCCTTGAATAACTTCTCTAATCGTTCCATCACCGCCGCAAGCAACAACAAGCGAGCAGTCAAAATCAACCGCCGCCCTATGGGCTATTCTTTGCGCATCATTAAGAGACTTGGTTAGATATAGCTCAACACGCCAATTCTCTTCTTCGAGAAAATCTTTGAACTGGTGCGCAAGCAAAGTTGTACTACTAGCACCGCTCTTTGGATTCACGATATAGGCAATATATCCATTTTCTCGAAGCTTCATTTAGCTTTCCTCTGAATAAGGGAATCATAGCTCTCAAGAGAGCTAGTCCTGTTCTAAATATAGAACTCTGCTTTCTATCTTTTTCTCTTTAAGTGCATCTTGGATCATGCAGGCATAACTCTTAGCCTCTTGTTTGAGCCCTTCAATCCCAAGCTTAGATATAACCGCTGAAATATCATCTTGGCTGGGGCCTTCAATCTCAACAAAATTACCGATAAGTGGAAGCCTATCCAAGCAAACCAAACAACCATCAAGTAGCCAAGTCTCCCTCACCTTATCAAAAGATAGAGTTCTCTTATATCCAAGCCTTTCCATAATCTCATAGAATGCGTCGATATCTGAGATGTTAGTCTCAATCTCTTCTCTGGACTTATATCCACTATCACTCTTTGGTCCTTTGTAGGAAAGGATTGTTTGACTGCTATCTGGATTATCAACGTCGCTCTCACTGCGCAGTCTTAGAGCGCGGTCGCTAGTGAGCATCTGGCTGTCTTTATTGTCTAGGTAATTATCTACCTGTCTCAGCAGAGATTTTCTCTTTGCAGAGAATCCCTCTAGCCTCTCAAGTAGAGGCGCGAAAGATTCTATCCTTAATTTTGCTTCAATCTCAATAGCCAAAAAACTTCTCCCTAAAAACCTATCTTCTAAGCGATAATATTGACAAGCCTACCCTTGACAACTATCACCTTGCGAATCTCTCTACCATCAATCGCCGCCGCAACCTTCTCGCTAGCAAGCGCTGCCTCTTTTAGCTCTTCTTCGTTTAGCTCTGCAGAGACAAGAATTCTATCTTTAATCTTGCCCTTAACCTGAACGGCAATCTCAACTTCATTATCTTGACATAGAGATTCATTGTAATCTGGCCAAGGCTCGTAGCTGAGCGTATCTTTATGCCCAAGCTTATGCCACAGTTCTTCGCACATATGAGGAGCGAAAGGAGAGAGAAGCTTAATATATTTTTCTATAACAGAGCGGTTCTTCTTTTTGAGCTTGCCTACATTATTTACGAAAATCATCATCTGGCTTATCGCAGTGTTAAATGAGAAGGACTCAATATCGCCGCTTACCTTTTTAATAGTTTTGTGCAAGAGTCTTAGCGTATCTTCGTCTGGGTCAACATCGCAAACGCTAGAGCAAACTTCACCGCTATCCTCATCAACCACCATTCTCCAGCTGCGCTGCAAGAATCTATGAACTCCTTCAAGCCCATTCATATTCCAAGGCTTGCTTGCTTCAAGCGGGCCCATAAACATCTCATAGAGACGCATAGAATCTGCTCCAAAATCACGTATCACATCATCAGGGTTAACAACATTACCACGAGATTTACTCATCTTTTGACCATCTTCGCCAAGAATCATTCCTTGGTTAATAAGTTTTTGGAATGGCTCTTGAGTTTTGACATAGCCAAGATCGAATAGAAGTTTATGCCAAAATCTAGCGTAGAGAAGGTGAAGAACCGCATGCTCTGCACCGCCAATATATAAATCGACTGGTAACCAGTAGTCTTGTTTTTCAGGATCAAACGGTTTGTCGTTATTGGTTGGATCCATATAGCGCAAATAATACCAACAACTTCCCGCCCATTGCGGCATAGTGTTAGTTTCTCTGCGTGCCTTTCTCCCGTCTGGCAGTGTTACCTCTAACCAATCTCCAGCATTAGAGAGCGGAGGCTCGCCGCTACCACTTGGCTTGTAATCGCTAACCTCTGGCAGTACGAGTGGAAGCTCACTCTCATCAAGAGCGATAACCTCTCCATCCTCAGCGTGAAGAATCGGAAACGGCTCTCCCCAATATCTCTGGCGACTAAACAACCAGTCGCGCAGCTTATAGTTTATTGACTCCTTGCCACAGTTATTTTCTTCAAGCCAAGCTATAATCTTTTTCTTAAACTCTTGAGTTGTTAGCCCTGTAAACTCTCCAGAGTTTATCGCAACTCCATTCCCGCTAAAACAAAGTTCACCAGCGGCAACCTTTGCAGCAGTCTTTTTATCTTTTGGCTCAACAACCTGAATTACAGGAAGCTCAAATTTTGTAGCAAACTCAAAGTCTCTCTCATCGTGCGCTGGGACAGCCATAATCGCACCAGTTCCATAGCTAACAAGAACATAATCACTTATCCAGATTGGAATCTTATTTCCATTTACCGGATTGATTGCGTAGGCACCTGTAAACTGACCACTCTTTTCCTTTGCTAGGTCTGTTCTATCAAGTTCACTCTTAGCTGCCGCTAACTCGCGGTAAGCTGCAATTGCTTCTTTATATTCGTCTGTAGCGATGACATCTACAAGCTCATGCTCAGGTGCCATAACCATATAGGTCGCACCAAACAATGTGTCTGGCCTGGTTGTAAAGACTTTAATAGACTCATCAGCACCGTCAACTTTGAAAGTTACCTCAGCACCTAGGCTTTTTCCAACCCAATCGCTTTGAAGCTTTTTAATAGAGCTAGACCAATCAAGCTCATCAAGCCCTTCTAGAAGTCTCTCGCAATATTTTGTTATACGCAGCATCCACTGACGCATTGGTCTGCGCACTACTGGGTGAGAGCCTCTTTCGCTAAGGCCATTGATAACCTCTTCATTTGCAAGGACTGTCCCAAGCGCAGGGCACCAGTTGACAGGCGCTTCATGCTCAAACGCCAATCTATGAGAATCAATATACTCCCTAACAGCCTGCTTGCCCTTCTCTTTGATATCATCAGGAATCTCTAGTTCTTCAATCGGCCTTGCCTTTTGAAGCTTTTCATCAAAGAAACTATTGAAGAACTTCAAGAAAATCCACTGCGTCCAGTGATAGTAATTTTCGTCAGTGGTATTGATTTCTCTATCCCAATCGTAACTAAAGCCAAGGCTTTTAATCTGGCGAGTCATATTGGCGATATTCTTTTTTGTTGTCTGCGCAGGATGAGTTCCTGTCTGGATTGCGTATTGTTCTGCTGGCAAGCCAAAAGCATCCCAACCGATTGGATGCAAGACATTAAAACCCTTCATACGCTTATAACGCGATACAATGTCGCTAGCTGTATAACCCTCTGGATGACCAACATGAAGACCTTGGCCACTTGGATACGGGAACATATCTAGAACATAATATTTAGGCTTCGAATTATCGTCCTTGGCTTTAAATGTCTTATTCTCTTGCCAGTACGATTGCCACTTATTTTCAATCTTAGAAAACTCGTATAGACCTTTTCTCTCATTCATCTTGGATTGGCTTCTTTAATAAAATTTGAAAGTTATAAGTTAAAGCGAAAAACGCTCAAAGCCCCTACATATTCTTATTTGGGCAACGGCCTAATTCGCAACAACTCTGACAGCTACTACCGCTATCAGATTCCTTAACAACTGCGCTAAAACTCGAAATTTGTTTAGTCATACTCTTACTACCACATTTTGGGCACTTAACTCCCCTACCAGAACCGCTCTTGACTAAAATGGAACTAACAACTCCACAGTCACCGCATTTGTATTCAAAAATTGGCATAACAATAAACCTCCACAAAATTCTTACTTAATAAGACTCTTGTTAAATTTAGCCCATTATAATACCGCCATTTATGCAAATAATCAATTGAATTGAGTATAGCCAAGGCCTATATTCGTGTGTAATGGCATTTTTTGAAAAAAACATCAAAATCAAAACAGTAGTCTTGAATTTCTAAAGATAACCATTTACGATATAGTTTTGAAAACTACAAGTCAAGGAATTACATAAGCTATGTCTGGACAAGGATTTACACATCTTCACCTACACACACAGTTCTCTCTCTTAGATGGAGCAGTCAGCCCTAAAAAGCTATTCGACCGCTGCAAAGAGCTAGGGACGGATTCTATAGCAATGACCGACCACGGAAATATGTATGGTGCGGTTGATTTTTATCGAAGCGCAACCAATGCTGGTATCAAACCGATTATTGGTATTGAGGCGTATTTCGCTCCAAAATCACGACGCGATAGAAGTGGTAAGATTGGCGAGAACTCCTTTCACTTGATTTTGTTAGCCGAAAACAACACCGGCTACCACAATCTGCTCAAACTCAGCTCTCTCGCATACACTGAGGGTTTTTATTACCGCCCACGTGTTGACGAAGAATTGCTAAGACAATACAGCGCAGGAATAATTGCAACAAGCGCCTGTATTGGAGGAGAAGTTCCAAAGCTGTTCATACAGGGAAAAGAAGAAGCTGCTAGAGAGGCGGCGATTAAATATATAGACA
>WGDE01000109.1 GCA_015493385.1 Phycisphaerae bacterium | reverse complement strand
TGAGATTAGAGACGAATAATGTTGTAGCCTCAATACTAACCCACATCACTGTGACATTTTCTGCAAAATAAGCACTCATCATTGATGTTATCAGCATTATAAGCGAGACATAGTACCTTGATATTTGTTTGGGAGAAAAAGAGTGTCTCTTGAGATATAGCGAACTATGGTAAAAGGTTGCAACGCTAAGCAAGCACAAAACAAGTGAGAGGATTAGACCTATAGCATCAAATTTAAAATAATGCCCACTTACTGCATTGTAATTTTGATAAGCAAGAGCGTTTATGCCCGCCAATAACACAAGAAATGTAATCGAGAGTATCTTGGTGACAAGATTATTCTGCGCTACAAAAATAGCTAGGCATATAAAAATAGCGATAATTATAAAATAAATGAACATCTCTTAATCTTTCAAATTTGAAAGTTTAGCAACCTCAACACTGTTGAATGTGTCGCCAATATGATTAATAAAAATTCCCAACAATATGACACCGAATAAAACATCGAGTAAAATTGCCAGATTCACCATCATTGGCATAACAGAGCCTACTGCTAATGAAAACAAAAAGATTCCGTTCTCGATAATCAAATATCCTACTACATGAGAGAAAATATTTTTATGAATTATAATGAAGTACATACCAAAAGAGACTGACACAAGAGCTATTGGCAAGTATCTAGTATGTATTTTCTGATTAACAAGATAACCGCTTAAAGTAAAACTTAGTAATAAAACAACGGCAACCATAGTAATTGAAAAGAAAACAGGAACAGATGGTTCATGCTTTTGTTTGAGATTATTTCGTTTTCTAATTCTATCGAGAAACCATGGGATAACGATTGCTTTTACAACTATTGTCTCAGCCAGAATAAAGATTAAGTTCACAAGATCAATTTTTTTATTAAGACTAAAAAACACAATCCCAAACAGTAGCAATCCTTGAAACGACAATAACCAGATAAACTTTTTGACCCTCTCAGATAAGGCAAAGTTAATTAAGGTAATTGCGTATAGAATAATAAATAGATAAGTCATTTTAATTTAACACAACCTTCTTTGTCATAATTAATGTGGTTAGAAAAGTAACAATCGCAATAGCCGATAGCATAATAATCCACTGTGGATTCTTAGCCATCTTATTTCTTGCTCGAAACGATTCTAAGACTCCAACAACGACTGGCAATAAAAACTGAATACTAAAGAATGTCATTACCTGATAATACCACAACCATGTGGTATTGATTACAAAATCAGCAATTAGAGTTGCATAGATGGAAAACTTCAACCAAGTCGCAATATGTATCATAGCCAAATCGAAACCGCTATTATCTAGAACCATTACCTCATGAACCATTGTTAGCTCAAGATGGGTGTTTGGATCATCAATTGGCATCCGAGAGTTTTCAATCAAAGCAATATAAATCAAAACGCATATTGCCGCTAGCTTAATAGCAAACGCCAGATTAGAGCCTATTGACATACTGCTATAAAAGCCGCAAAAAGAAGCATTATGAGAAAGAAGAGACATTGCAGCAAGTATGATAAAAAAAGCCGGCTCTATCAACATTGAATATAATGCCTCACGATTGGCTCCCATTCCGGCGAAGCTACTTCCAGTATCCATCGCAGCTATAATCATGAAGAACTTACCCATCGCCAAGACATAGGCAAAAACGAGGAAGTCCCCCTCAAATGAAAGAAGACCACGTTTGGCTCCAACAGGTACAAATGCAAGCGCAATCACAACAGAGGCGAAATAGACTAACGGAGCAACCTTAAAAATCCAACTCGTTGTTGAGCTATAAACCGCCCCCTTTTTGAATAGTCTTATGACATCATAAAGGGGCTGAAGGATTGAAGGCATCTTTCTCCCAGCAATCTTAGCCTTTACCATTTTTATAATCCCAACAAAAAATAATGAAGAGATAATTATCAATAAAATATTACTCATTCTAGATCCAATTTAAGTAAGACAACAATGAAATAACAGAAATGAACAACAACGCATAGAGTAGGTAATGCTGAATTTTACCCGTCTGAAAAACTGCCATCTTTTCTAGGCATAGCAAGAGTTTTCCGGTAACGTATGAGGTTTTATCTTCAACTAAATCTGTTGAATGCGTTTTAAACTCTCTTTCTTTTGGGAAAATTTCAAGCTCACCAAACTCATCGAATTCTTTTGTCACATTCACCACTTTAGCAGAAAGCTCTCTAAAATTATCAGCATACGATGTTGCAGTATATTGATGCAATGCAGGATTGGCTCCGGTATAACCACATCCCCAAGTCAAATCCGTTTTAACTAACTTTCCCCTCTGGCAATACAATCGTACTATCCAAATGGCCACGATAAGTACAACGAATATTCCAAAAGTCATACTAACCATTTTAAGGGTAGGAATAATTTTCTCAATAGCCCCAACATCGCCTGCAAATTCAGTCACAATAGATGCAATGGGACGAACAAAAATGACTGGCAAGAAACCAATCAACACAATCATAAATCCAATCATATAGTTTGGAAATATCATTGCTGCGCCTACCTCGCGTACCTGCTGCGCATGTTTAGTCCTTGGGCTTCCAAGAAAGATTACACTAAAGGCCTTTGTAAAACAGAATATAGCTAGCCCTCCAATCATCGCAAGAGCGACAATACTGAAAAGCAGTATAATATTCATAAATAAGCCGCCTTCTTGCATCGACTTAAACATTCCAGAATAAATCAAAAATTCTGATATAAAGCCGTTAAACGGAGGAAGTCCAGAAATCGATAATGCTCCAAGCAAAAATAGTATCGCAGTTTTAGGCATCTTTTTGATCAGTCCACCAAGCTGTTCGATATTTTTAGTGTGAGTCTGTTTGTACACCGCCCCTGCGGTGTAGAAAAGTAGAGACTTAAACAATGAATGGTTGAGAACATGTAATATTGCCCCGCAAAACCCTAATGCCGCCAAAACAGGCATATCTTTAGCCAAGCCAATAACTCCCAGACCAATACCAATCCCAATAATCCCAATATTCTCGATACTATGGTACGCTAGGAGTTTCTTAATATCATGCTGTACTATTGCAAGCGAGACTCCAACTAATCCTGAAATAAGAGAAACTACCAAGATGAACAATCCAATATAAAACAGACCGCTATGAATCTCTAGCAACACTCTCAAAATACCATAAATACCCATTTTTATCATAACGCCACTCATTACACCTGAAACATGTGACGGCGCAGTTGGATGTGAGTTGGGCAACCATGTATGAAATGGCACAAAACCAGCTTTAATTCCAAACCCTATGAAAAAAAGTAAAAATACAGTTAATGGGTTATGAGAATTAAAATAATTAGAGATGTCTGCAAAATTATAATTCAACGATGAAC
>WGDE01000108.1 GCA_015493385.1 Phycisphaerae bacterium | reverse complement strand
GTTAAAAAAAGGGCGCCGCAATAAACGACACCCTTTAATTTTTCTATTCGCCTTAACTTAAAAAGGCAAAGTTAGATCTTATGCTTTTTTGCTTCTGCGAAGCATTAAACCGCCAAGACCAAGAAGCGCAAGTGTTGCTGGTTCTGGAACAGAGAATAGTTGTACATTGATATCGCTACCTTTGTCCCATCCACAGCCTGAGTCGCCTGAGTTGCATGTACTATTGTAAGTGCCATCACTATTAAAAGTGAAATAACTATCATCAGGGTACTCTTGAGTTGAAACACTTAGAGGAGCATTTGATGCATGCACGAACATTAATACGTCGTCGCTATTAGAAATACCAAATCTGCACACAGTATCATTGTCAACTGTCCAGTTGAGATCAAAAGTTAGTTTATAGATCTCACGAGATGTTCCGTCTTGTGCCTGATACTCAACAGATGAAGTACCTGGATAGTAATCGCGGCTTAGTGCAGAGCTTCCTTCGGTGCTCAGTACGGAAAGGTCATCAATTCCTGTCCAAAGCGTATAAGTCGTGTTGGCGGTAGCACCATAACGCACAGGATCGATAAGCCATACAACTAGAGAAGTAACTGTTGTTTGGCCTGAGCCTCCTATCAGAAAATTGTCGCCAACGAATACACCATCAGCGTAATTATCATCCGCCCATGCTACATTGCTACGATTGCTACCAGCGGCATTGTTAAGGTTGCCACTTGGAAGTCCGCGGTCGAATACAATCCCTGCGTTAGCCACACCACTTGCTGCCAAAATCATTATTGCCGCTACTAAAATTGTTAATACTTTTCTCATCTTACCTACTCCTTCAAATAAACACTTTTCATACATACAACATTGCCATACATAGCAATAGCTGTTTATGCCAATCCATTGGCTTTGATGAAAAACAATCCTTTTGTTTAGGTCTCATGCAGATAAAAAGATTCTGCATACTTAAGATAGATGATGATGGAGTGTTAGTTTAGTTTGCCTGTTTGCCTTAGTTATAAAAGGCAAAGTCAGAGCTTATACGTTTTTCTTTCTGCGAAGTAATAATCCGCCAAGACCAAGCAAAGCCATAGTTGCTGGTTCTGGGACGACAGTTATTTCTGCATTTGTTGGTGTTCCAGAGAAACCACCACTACAGATGTAATCGGAAGTTAGAGTTATTGAGAACGTAACATCGTAGTTTGGATAGTCAACAAATGTGCCTGTTGCTACAAGATCCATAACACAGGAAGCGCCATTTTCATCACAACTACTTGTAGGAACTCCACCAGTCCAATCGATAGTGGCATCAGCAGTTGCTCCAGTCAATTTGACCATATAGTAATTGCCAGAATCGCCCCAAAGAGCACCGTTTAATCGAAGTTCTCCACCACTGTAGGTCACAGCATAATCAACCGTATTATTTCCCGCAGGCGTAGAACTAACGGCTGTAATTATAAGATCTGTGGCTTGAGTTGGTGAATTCAATTGAGTGTTAGGACACAAATCCCACATACTACCCAGACCGATAGGAAGGCCTTGCCAGCCCATAATTACATTACCAACTTCAAGTGGGCCAGTACCGTAATTCGTCCCATCATCCCAGTATGTTTGCCAAGTCATACCATCTGCAGGATTATACGTCCCCGAGACAGGTGCTGCCAAAGCTATGCTACTCGTTATTGCTACCACTGCCAAAATTGTTAATAATTTCTTCATCACATCACCTCGAAAAAAAAGACTCATTGTCATTCATATATCAAAGAGATTGTACTGCTGAAAGTGAAATGGGAAAACGACAAGCAAACCAAACCATCCTGACACATGTCTTAGAACTCACACTTTTCCTGCATTTCATCATCCTCAACCCCTTGAGCGCCTTTTATAGGTCGTAATAAAAAAGACCCATCAAGGTAATAATCAATTCTACCCACCCCACTCCCCGAAAGTCAAATTAAAAAACATAGAAATCTGGACTTTTTCGAACTTTTTTTAGGGTTTCCCAGTGAACCGATAGGTTTAGTGATATTTACTATTTCACCTACATCAGACTTAGCCATGTCTTTACGAGCCTGCGCAGCGTAATTGCTTGTTAACTTTTGGAATCTCACCGTAATCGGCGATATTAACGTAAAAATGGGGGTTATTTTAACTAAAAGGTGTCTGACACCTTTAGTTAATATAATCTTCTCCCCAAGAAAGGTAAAGGTCAGAGACGCACAATGCTCCCAAAACATAGCCATCGTACTCAATGACCACTCTCAAATTAAACTCACTTCCTACAGGAGACAATGATACCACTAAATAAGTGAGTATGCAAGAATATTGAAAATTCAACCCTGTCGCAGTTTAATCTAAAATTGTCTAATTTGATTGCGCAGAACCTAAAAGCAAACCAAAAAAATCTATCCCTTCGTTATTTTTCTCACTCTAAATCCGCTTTAATGGCCAATAATCAAGGGTATCGAATCGTATATTGTCCAGAATTAGAGTTTTTATTGACAACGCAGTGGCAACAAAGCTATCATTATATTATAGGTCCTTTAGTCGGGGCTTTGAGGGATGAGTTGGTTGAGGACGGTGATACACAGGAGAAAATAAATTTAGGTTGTGCGCCAGCACTACCTAGTTTCTACGGTAATTCCCCATCTTCTTCCAATACATAACCCTTATTAGCAATCAAGTTATTAACAGTTGTTTACTACATAATAGAAAAGTAAATCAACTTTTTTAGGAGGTAATTAAAATGAGAAAAGTAATGTTAATGTGTATGCTTGCTATGATGGCAAGCGTGGTAAGTGCTGCGTACGTAGAAACGTTTGACAATGGAATTGATAATTGGGTATATGGATACGGTACACATTATACTCCAGCTGTTACGACATGAAATTCTGCTAACGGAAATCTTGATGGCTGTATTAGCGGCTCATCTGAGAATCTCTACGCCGTATGGACGTACGACACAGCAGCGTATGGAGACATAACCGGCCTAACAGTAACAATCGACACAAAGATTGCTGATGCGGCTTCTGGAAGCGCCCAGTTCTACGTTGGACGCGATGGCACATATTACATTGGTCAAAGCTGGCAGATCGCTCAAGATACAGATTGGACAACACACTCCGCAGTTCTAAACTCAGCGAATTTCACTCGCTGGACTCAAGGCGGTGCTGGTAGCGAAGCTCTATCTTATGTTCTAGCTGCACCAGACGATCTTGGCATATTCTTCGGTGGCCATCTTGCTACAGGAAGCGGAGACCTATATGTTGATAATTATGGCTTCGTCCCAGAACCAGCAACGATGGCTTTGCTTGGTCTTGGCGGTCTATTGCTTCGCAGAAGAAAAAACGCATAAGTTTTCAGTTTCTCCTTTAAGTCAGATAAGCCAGTAAAACTAAAGGGTGTCGCAAAATACGGCACCCTTTTTAAAGCAACTAAAGGTGTCAGACACCCTTCTTTGGTCTTCCTAACGGTTTTAGCGTTGATTCCAGCTCTAATTCCGTTGCGATCTTCTCTTGCCAACATTGCTCTCCAAATGGCGAGCCCCTCTTAAAAGATTCTTTCAGCTGTGTTTTCACATTCTCATCAATCTTGGCATAATCCTCAACATATCCGAGCCAATTCTTCGCTAACCTCACCGGACCAGCGACTATCTCGAATGGCTTCTTAACACCATAACGAATCGCGCAGCTACCCCATTGCCAATCGTAAGGCTTATCTACTAGATTTGCACGCAATGGATTGCTCTCAACATATCGCATGAGATTGCGGTAATAAGAACCTGACTGAACTGGAAAACTCTTGAACCTGCCTTGGTATAGATGACCACAGCTTTTAGGACCATGCGATTTGTGCCAGCGGTGGGAATGGGTAACGCTAAGCCATTTCATAAACGCTGAAAGATCGCCATCCTCTTTTGGCCAGAGAATCAAATGCCAGTGATTTCCCATTATGCAGTAACCGCATAGCCGCATATCAAAGCGAACTATAGCCTCAGAGAGAACCTGCTCAAAAGCTTCAAAGTCACCTGGTTTCTTAAATATTCTTAGTCGTCCATTCGCCCTATTAAAAACGTGATAGACAACTCCGCCTTTATTTATTCGTTTCGGTCTCGCCATAATTAGTGATATTACCGTAAAAAAGTGGGTTTGTCAAGAGA
>WGDE01000107.1 GCA_015493385.1 Phycisphaerae bacterium | reverse complement strand
GTTTTAGAGTGTTTTATCTATTAGCTTGCAATTATACCACATATTAAATAAATGTAAACCTCTTTAACATAAGAGCTTAAGTAATTTTTCAGGGGCGACTAATTAACGAAATACAGATTAAAATATCAACTCTGTATTTGATCTAAAAAAAAAGCCCGGCAAGGGTATTTACTTGCTGGACTTTTGATATTCGCAACACACACACAGAAACTGTAAAATCACTACTACTCTGAGGCGACCCTCTTCTTAAGAGGCACATACTCTTGCCTCTTTCTAACATTTTTATATGCTGGTCGCATAATCCTGCCGCCACTAAGTAATTTTTCTAATATATGAGCACTCCACCCTGCAATTCTACTCATAGCAAATATTGGTGTAAATAGTTCAGTTGGTATACCAAGCATCTTATAAACAAAGCCAGAATAGAAATCAACATTGGCAGAAATAACTTTATCGCTACCTTTAACACTTTCAAATATCTGCGGAGTTAATTTTTCTATGAGCTTATAGAGCCCTAGCTCTTCCTCACAGCCCTTTTCTTTAGCAAGTTGCTCAACCTTCTCTTTAAAGATAACCGCACGTGGGTCACTGATAGTATAGACAGCATGCCCCATGCCATAAACTAAGCCCGCTTTGTCGAAAGCTTTCTTCTTTATAATTTTGGTAATATGGTCTGCCACTTGAGATTCGCTAGACCAATCACTGATGTTGTCTTTAAAATTCTCCACCATATTAATAACTTTGATATTAGCGCCACCATGCTTTAGCCCCTTTAGAGAGCCAACTGCAGCCGCAATAGCTGAGAATACATCTGTACCAGATGACGTTACTACATGGGTAGTGAAAGAAGAGTTGTTTCCTCCTCCATGCTCAGCGTGTAAGATCATAGCCAGATCAAGAATTTCCGCTTCAACCGCAGCAAACTTCTTATTAGGCCTTATAAGTCTAAGAAAATTCTCTGCAGCACTAAGCCCTGGTTCTGGGTGATGAATTGCGAGGCTCTTATCGTCATGATAGTGCGCCTTTGCCTGATAGCCATATGCAATCATACATGGAAATTGTGAAATTAGAGTAATACATTGGCGCAGAACATTTTTTATCGCCTTACCTTCTGGGTTAGCATCATATGAATAAGAAACCAAGACACTTCTGGCAAGCTTGTTCATAATATTTGAACTTGGTGCTTTTAAAATCATATTCTCAACAAAACCAACAGGAAGTTGCCTATGATAATCTAAAATCTCAATAAAATCTTTAAGGTTTTGTTTTGTTGGTAATTTTCCAAACAACAGAAGATAAGTCGTCTCCTCAAATCCGAATCTACCACGTTTTAGGAAGCCCGCTGCTATATCTTCAACATCAATTCCTCGATAACGTAGAATACCATCGACTGGAACCTTCTCACTCTCATCAAGAATATATCCATGAACATCGCCAATTTCAGTAAGACCAGCCAATACACCTGTGCCATCAGGGTTTCTAAGCCCACGTTTAACACTGTAATTGTTATAGTGAGACGGATTTATTTTATTAGCCTTACGCGCAATTTTTGCGTGCTCAGTTAAAAATAAATTTTGCATATCTGTGGATTTACTGTTTGCTTCACTCATAGTTTCCTCAATTTGAAAATAATATATTAGCCGCAACTAGACACATTAAGAATTAGATTTTAATTTCCACTGGTAATTTGATACCAAATCTTTCGTAAAGACTTCTGCCATGCAAATAAATAATATACTCAAATGGCATAAAGTCACCAACATTGCTATTAGCTAAATGTAGCAATAGAACTTCTCATACGAATGACGCCCCGCGCAGCGAACGATATTTTACTACAAATATATTAAATTCGCAAGTATCTAAATTCGCTATGTCAAGCCACCCATAATCTAAGGTCTATCAAAATAAGAAGGAATTACTTTCCTTGCTAAATGAACTCTAAGTTGCTAGAATTTCTTGACCTGATGTTCGAACATAACATCAGATTCTTTTAACGAAAATCCTTCTAATCGGAGTAAGTATGGCTAACAAAAATAGCGTCTATGTAAGTCCTTTAGTTGAACGCAATGCAAGCGAAGAGATGAGCGTCTTATTTGGTCCACAAAAAAAGTTTGGAACCTGGCGGCGGTTATGGCTAGCTCTCGCTCAAGCACAACGGAAGCTTGGTTTAAATATTACTGATGCACAAATCAATGAAATGCAAAAACACCTAGACGATATCGATTTCAAAAAAGCTAAAAAATATGAGACTAAATTCAGACATGACGTTATGGCTCACGTTCACACTTTTGGAGATGCAGCTCCAAAAGCGGCTGGCATAATACATCTTGGCGCAACGAGTTGTTACGTTGGAGATAATGCAGACCTTATCATAATGAAAGAAGCCCTAGAAATCGTAGCTGCCAAACTAGCATGCGTAATTAATCTACTTGGAAAGTTTGCAAAAAAGCATAAAGCCCTTCCAACTCTTGGCTTTACACATTACCAGCCAGCACAAATTACAACAGTCGGAAAACGTGCGTCACTTTGGTGCTATGAGCTCGCGATTGACTTGGCAGAAATTGAACACAAAATAGAGACAATTCCATTTAGAGGTGTTAAAGGAACAACTGGAACTCAAGCATCTTTCTTGGCTCTATTTAATGGTAGCCACAGCAAAGTAAAACGACTAAACAATATGATAGCCAAATCATTTGGTTTTAAAAATTGCTGCGTTGTAACAGGCCAAACATATCAAAGAAAAATTGATGCGCTCGTGGTAAATGCTCTCTCAGGTATTGCACAGTCGGCGCATAAGATGTGCAATGATATTCGCTTGCTAGCAAACCTCAAAGAAATGGAAGAGCCGTTTGGTAAAAGCCAAATCGGATCATCTGCAATGGCATACAAAAGAAATCCTATGCGCAGCGAAAGAGTAACGGCACTTAGTAGATTTGTTATGAGCCTTACAAGTAGCCCACAGATGACAGCGGCCGAGCAATGGTTTGAGAGGACTCTCGACGACTCTGCAAATAGACGTATTGTTATCCCTGAAACATTTTTGGCAATAGATGGAATCTTAGAAATCTTAACAAATATTGTTGACGGCCTAGCCATTTATCCAAAAGTAATCGAGGCAAGACTAAACAGCGAGTTACCATTCATGGCAACAGAAGATATACTTATGGCTGGCGTTAAGGCTGGAGGCAGTCGCCAAGAGCTCCACGAAGTTATAAGAGTATTGTCACATGAAGCTGCCGCACAAGTGAAACTACACGGTAAAAAAAATGATCTTATAGAAAGATTGGAAAAAAGCGGCAAATTTAATAGTGTTGATCTCAAGGCAGTTCTTGATCCAAAGATGTATATTGGCAGGTGTCCTGAACAGGTTGACGAGTTTATTGAATCCGTCGTATCTCCAATAAGAAAAAAATATCGCAAGAGCATAACAAGGAAGGTCGAGTTAAAAGTTTAATAT
>WGDE01000106.1 GCA_015493385.1 Phycisphaerae bacterium | reverse complement strand
ATTATTTGCATAATAGAAATTAGTCTACCGCAAATTAGAAAATTGTCTTTTATAATGGTCTATCACTTAGCGTTAGATATTTAATTAATAAAAACAGAGAGCCTAGATGGGCAACAATCAGGTAAAATCATACAATCAAGAAAATCTATTTGCGATTGCTATCTTTGCGATATTAGCAGCTGCATACATCCTCTTGCCAATGCAAAACTCTCTGCAATCTGCATTTATGAATATCGCCGTAATCGTCTGCGCGATTATTGGTGGATATATAATTGCCTATAACATCTCAAGTAACCAGGGAGCATCACTCGCATGCGCAATCGTTTATGGCCTAAACCCACTGCTGATTAGCTTACTACACTTCAATGTCCAAGCAGCACTATCTTTTGTCGCAATTAGCTTTTTAGCAATCCCTTTAACAAGAAAGGACAGAACCACCCTATTTAAGAGTAGCTACACTTTATTGATTCTAATACTACTCTACGCTTGCTATGCGTTCGTCGCCACTGCGAAGTGTATGGATTTTTTGAATATGAAAACGTCGTATCTACTACCTCTAGATGCAAAACTCTCGTTAGAAACTACGAAATCCTTATATATGCCTGCCTTTAGCAACCAAGCTATAGCAATAGGATTCTATCAGATACCAACACTTATTCTCCTTGTTGGTTTTGCAAAGGTAATTCGTGATAGAAATATGAGGATCATATCTATATTAGCAGTATTAATATTTCTAGCATGCGCGACTATTACACCGCCAATATCTGCAATTGTTTGGGCAATTCCGGCAACATTAATCTTATGCGCGATAATTGCTTTGGGCTACGCAAAGCTCAATCCATCAAAATGGACCGCACTGGCATTTTACACCAATATCATTATTTGCGCAAGATTACTATGCGAAACTCTCAACAGCTAAGGATATCCTTACCTAAAACTCTTGCTCCTGTTGCATCCTAGAGCAAACAGCCATGACGACCACTCCAATTATCACCATTGCAATACTGATAAACTGTGAAATGGTCAATCCTGCCGCCTCAAATGGGTTATCATCTCTTATGAACTCAATAATAAAACGGGTCGGGCCATATAATATAAACATCAACCCAAATGTAGAACCTGGTTTGCCAAACTTTTTCCGTTTCGATAAATCGAGCTGACCAGAACCCCAATTTTTCCAGAAGAGATACAATACAATACTCCAGAACAATGCCATACCACTTGAATATAGCTGTGTTGGATGAATTGAGATATTGCAATAGCGGTGATGCCTTGTCACATCTTCCTGCTGAGACTTACTCAGAGAATCGTAAGGCTTGAGGTATCCATTTTTATCAAAATAGTTATTTGGTAAGTTAGTGTATGGCTTCATGCGCCCGCGCTGCGGGTCTGGGTAAATCTGCTCTAGATATGCAGGAGAGTCGTAAGGGAAGACCACTCCTATCTTAGAATCAGTTGGCTTGCCATAACAACATCCATTTAGAAAACATCCGATACGCCCAAACGACAAAGCAAGCATCAGAGCTATCGCAAGGATATCAAAGTACAACCTAATTGGCAACTTATGGCGTTTCATATAGATAATAAGAACAGCAAGACCTAGAAAAACACCCCCAAGTAGCTCTAAGCCACCCTCCCAAACATAAAATACTGAGAGCGGCCTGTTTTGGTATCTATCAAAATAATGAACGACATAGAAAATCCTTGCACCAATCACTCCTGCAATAAGAGCATACAATGCTGCATTAGTAATATGTTCAGGATTGTCATTTATGTGTTTGCTTAGTTTCTTGATCAACCATATTGCAACAAGAAAACCAACAACCACCATAAAGCCATAACTCTTAACTGAAAGATGCAAAAACGGTATCTCAAAAAGCTCACGGTGCATATGTAAGTTCCCCTGAAATGTTTCTTCTAAAGTATTTCTTTTAAGGCGTTATTTTCGTCAGGAATCACAACCACCGGCTTGTGCCCTTTAATCTCTTCTGGGCTATAGTAGGCAAAATTGATTATGATAATTATATCTTTTGGCTCAAATTTACGTGCCGCTGCTCCAAGAACGCTAACTGTGCCACTACCAGCAGGAGCTGGTACAACGTAAGTCTCAACACGTTCGCCATTATTAACGTTCGCTAGCAACACCTCTTCATAAAGCTCAATACCCGCAGCTTCAAGTAAATCTGTATCGATGGCAATACTGCCAGGGTATTCCAAATTCGCTTCAGTAACGGTGGCTCTATGTATTTTAGCTTTCAAGGCTTTTATGAACATTGCTATAAATCCCTATTTTTCCAGTATGTTAGTTTAAACAGCTACACTCAAGTAATAATATGCAAACTCAATTGAACCTGTATTATACAGGAGAAGTTACACATTATTCAAGCTCAAGATTATATTATCTATTAATCGAGCTGGGCCAAACTCAATCGCAACTGCGATAAGCGCTTTATCCTCGACAATTTCGACTGGTTCAAGAGTACCTGGATCTACAATTTCAATATAGTCAACCCTGGCATAATCAACTGTGGCAATCATACTTGTAATCTTTGATTTCAAAACATTACTACATCTTTCTCCAGATATAAAAAGCTCCTCACATGACAACAACGACTGGTATATTATCGCCGCGTCCGCCCTTTGAATATCGCTTAGATAATCGTTTCGGCTACTCATCGCCAAACCAGACTCTTCCCTAACAATCGGGCAAGCCTCAATTGATAGTAGCATATTGAGGTCAGAAACCATCTTTTTGATTACCGCAAGCTGCTGCGCATCCTTCTGGCCAAAAAATGCAATATCTGGCAAAACAATATTAAACAGCTTCGCGCATACCGTGGTAACGCCTCGGAAATGACCAGGACGGGACTTGCCGCAAAGAGATTGCGTAATCTCACCATCAACATCAACCCAGCTCTCAAACTTCTCAGGATACATCTCGCTAACTTGAGGGGCAAATATCACATCAACACCAAGCGATTCGCATTTAGCCGCATCGAGTTCTAAAACTCTTGGGTACTTATCCAAATCTTCACCTGCGCCAAATTGGGTTGGGTTTACAAAAATGCTAACCACTACAAAATCACAAGCCTTCTGCGCCGCCTGAATCAATGAGAGATGTCCCGCGTGAAGAGCCCCCATTGTAGGTACAAAACCAACTCGCATACCTGATGACTTTGCTGATGAAACTTGTTTTCTAATCTCGTTTATTGTCTTAATTATTTTCATAATGCTGGTTTTTTTATCATAGGCGGATTCAACTCCCAAGTGCAACTGAGTCAAACCCTGATTTATTAACCTGTTATTTTTTTCCGTTTATAAAATACTTCATTTGGCGTTAAATAGCCAAGTGTTTTTCTTGGGCGATTATTCAGCCTATCCATGATGTGTCGTATCTGCTTATTGGTAAGATTTCGTACATTGCTTCCTTTAGGTACATACTGGCGAATCAGGCCATTAGTGTTTTCATTCAATCCTCGCTGCCAAGCGCTGTATGGATCGGCAAAATATACCTTGATTGCAAGTGCATCTGCAACTGATTCATGATTTGCAAACTCTTTGCCATTATCAACAGTCAGTGTATAGCTACGCCTAGGTAGCAACTTCATCAGACTGATAATCGTTTTTTCTACTGCTTTGGCGGTATAACGGTTAACCTTACCAATTAACGTCAGCTTACTTTTACGGTCGACGAGTGTCACTAATGCCCCTTGGTGATTCTGCCCAACTACAGTATCACCTTCCCAGTCACCAATGCGTATTTTCTTCTCTACAATCTTTGGTCGTTGATCTATTCCTACCCGATTTTTGATAGTACCACGCATATCACGGCTGTTTCGTCTTTTACGACGTTGCTTAGTGCCACCAATCCTCAACTTCTTATAGAGTGAGCCGCCATCAGCTTTATCTTGCCAGATATGTAGATAAATGCGTTCATGGCTGACTCTCGGCCCTGACCAGTCTGGATCAATCTTCATTCTCTCGGAAATTTGCTCTGGAGAATGTTCTTCTGCTAGCTTACTTTCAATATAGTCAATAGTTTCGGGAGTCATCTTAACCGCTTTGCGGGCAGTAAATCTTCGACACAAAGCCTTTTGTTGAGCTTGCTTAGGGTAATAACCTCGCAGACCGGTATTGCGTGCTATCTCCCTGCTGATAGTACTGGGATCAACGCCCAGAACTGCGGCAATAACATTTTGGCTTTTTCCTGCTTGCTTCATCGCGTAAATTTCGATACGATCCTCTTCGGTGAGTTGGTGGTACTCTCTCATAAGTGTTCCTTTCGATGAGGTAACAAAATTTCAGTGAGACAGTATACCAGCTCATCAAAATTTTGTCGACTCAGTTGCACTTATGAGTTGAATCCGCT
>WGDE01000105.1 GCA_015493385.1 Phycisphaerae bacterium | reverse complement strand
ATGCTGCCCAGGGAACTAGGCCGCCAAAAGGAGTCATTGTCTCATTAGTAAGCTTAATCTGAACCTTACCAGCATAGGTTTGAAATGGTAAAGTCTACTCATCCATAAGGTGAATCCTCCGAATTATAACCAAAAGAATATAACTGATGACAGTATAACCAATTACAACCGTTTTGGAATTATTTTTTAGGATTGAACTGAGGATTTTAGGTTCAAGGCGATCAAACAGAATCTGAAAATAAAAACTTTTGTCGGCACCAGTGAGAATTCCGTCAAGATACAGATTTGGACCGCACTGATAAGCATACTACTACTGAAGATATTGAAGATGCGAAGCAAGATAGCCTGGAGTCTGTCGAACCTGTCTGCGATGCTGAGATTTAACCTGCTCTCATACAGGGAATTATGGACTTGGCTAGATGAACCGTATCAAAGCCTAGGGTTAGGTCCACCGGAGAGTCAGATGTTATTATTTGATTAATATGTTGGACAGCATAAATTAGATGAGTGTAAAATGATGGCAACATGTTTTAAGCATATGGCAAAAACCGTCCCAAAAGAGTGTTTGGGACGGGAATTTTAGAAGAATTAACGAATGTTCAATTTATCTTGGACAGCAATGATATCGGCATTATTCGAAACACTAAAACTCGCAACGTTAAACCAATTCTTGATGAACTGAATGAGCCATCACGAATCGAATTTGACCGGGCGGTATCAAATGCAATTGGCTTATGAAGGATTAAGAACACTATATAGCATACGAAAATCAGTTGGACGATAATAATCTCGCCCCTTTCCCATTATTCCACTTGAATTTTATTGTCTGTAACTTTGGTGGTGGTGGTGGTGTTACCACACCAGCGCTATTGCCAGTCGGGGGTTGTTGCCTGACCGTGCCCCCGCTAATACTTACAAGAGAGGACTTACGTTAAATCGTGAGTCCTTTTTTATTGCGCAAGACACATTTTGTCTGGATCTAACTCAAAGTATATTTTCACTTTCACCTAAATGGTAGTATCGAGAATCTTTCGCACTTTTAATTCAGTCTTATCTTTCTGTTATGCCGCACGCCCTTTCTTAACTTCTTCAAATAGTGTTCATTTAGTCGAGTTAATAAATAATTTATAAATGACGATACACTCAAGGGGCGTTACTTAACTTAATATTTCTATTATACATGATCAGTGATATGAAAAAGAATAGACATGGATTTACTCTCATGGAAGCAATGTTAGCATCTGTCATTCTTGTGGTTGCTGCAGGAGCAATTCTTGTTTCTTTCACAGCAGCGGCTACAAGTCGTGAGTATTCAGAGCGACTAAGATTGTCATTTAATCTTGCAACTAATCTAATGGAGGAGATACTTGCGAGCGACTATGATGATGTAATCCTCAATTATGATGGATATACAGAGCCTTCTGGGGCGATCAAGAGTTCTAATGGTCATGTTATCGTGTTTCCAGAGTATGCTAATTTCAGTAGGAGTGTTGCTTGTCACGAAATATACCTTGAGGGGCAGAACGCTTTATCTTCACCGCCTGTAATACTAATTAAAGTTATGGTTGCGTACAATGGCAAAGAGCTACTTACAATTAAAGAAATTAAAGGCAGATAGGGAGCCTGAGTATTAAACGATTACACTCAAAAATATATATAATTGAGCAGTACAGGGGCTTTACTCTTGTCGAGCTTTTGGTTGCTATGATTGTAACTGCAATTATAAGTTCTGCTGTTTTGGCGTTATCTAATGCAGTGGCTAGTGCATATCAGTCTGCTCAGGAGAATTCTCGTCGAAATGCTACTGTACGCAGCACTGGAGTATTTTTCTCTGATGCGGTTAAAAGTTGCAATTTGGTTTTAAGTATTAGTGATAGCAGAATTTGTTTTTGGATTAATGATGACAATATGGATTCAAAGATAAATCCGTCAGAACTACAATATTTTGATTATGCATCTAACACAAACGAATTAAATATTGTGATGTTTTCTGGGGCCAAAGAGACGACAGATGTACTTAACTTAGAAGATTTTAATGGTAGTAGCTACATGGAGTTTCTGGTGAGTAAATATAAAGAACGTAAGATTACATTGAGTGAGAATTGCGTTGATTTGAAATTTTCGTCTGACAATGTGGCGCCACAGACTAGACTTGTCCACCTATCGTTTGATATTGCAGAGAATGAGAGGAAGCACCATTTTGAATTTACTGTGAATAAACAGACGTTACCTTCAGCTTGGCTCAATTTCGATGGGGCATTGAAAAGTGCAAACGATGATGATTAACCATAAATATGCTAGAGGTAGGGAATTGCGTGGCAGTGCATTGGTTGTTGTATTGCTTGTTGTCATGGTTACGACGGTGCTTGCGCTTAGCTTTATAAAAAGTACTGATTCTGAAATTAAGATAGCAAAAAATCTCACAAATCAAGTTTCTGTCGAATTGGCCGCTCGTGCTGGTATGGAGCATGCTAGAAGTTTTATTATGAGACCTTGGGATGTAGAGCTAGGGTCAAGTTCGTATTGGAGAGGAATAAATTCTTGTCAGTTGGATGGTGACATTGAATATAATGTTAGTGTTACGCAAGGAACATCGGGTTACACTCCAGAGTGTACCTATAATATTGTCTCAACTGGTTACAATACTTCTAATAACTCAAAATGTCAGATTAGATCGCAATTAAGATTAGACCCAGCCGTTGCTATGTTGGTTGATGGTAGTTGGCTTAATGATATTCAAACGGTAGTGTATGGAGATTTATTTGTTCATGGCAGTATTTTAGGTAGTACCACTGTGTATGGCGATTCGTTTAATGTTCTTGGAATTAATCGAGCTGATGTTAAGGGTAGCAAGGTTAAGAAACACGATCTACCTTTATTGCCAATACTGATACATCCAAATGACTACTCAAGTTCTTACTATATTGATGGTAATACTTATTACGTTGAGACAATTGATACTTCCTCTCAAAGTAATTTGAATCTTTCTCCATCACCAAGCAATCCTGCCGGAGTGTTCTATTGCGATGGTAGTTTGAAATTAGGCAGTAATAACCATATCGAAGGGACTGTCATAGTCAGAGATAACTGTGACATTATAGGTAGCAACAATCACATCAATTCAACTCGTAATTTCCCGGCATTAGTGGTTGGAAGTGAGCTAAAGTTTGACTCTCAAGGATCTTCTTTACAAGCTTCAGGTCTTGTAGAGATAGCTAAAGGAATTAAGGTTGGTAATTCAGTAAATAAATTTACATTAGATGTTACTGGGTGTCTTATTATTCTAGAGCATGGTCTTATTGGATTGGCTAGTCAGGCTAAAATAACAGTGCATGTTGATCCAGCCAAAGCCGCGATTCAAATTTGGGATAGTCCATCATTACATAAAGAATGGATAAATGTGTGCGGTGGATACTTTAAGACTATCGAGAGAAAATAGAGTCCTATAACTACTTATGAGTTGAATCCGCCTTTTAATCTAAGCATCCCATTTCTATCTTTACTTCTAGAGATAAATCCTTGGTTAAGCCATCCCTATACGTTGACGATGTAGGGAATGTGTTTCTATGTAGAAACTTTATAGCCAAAGGGTCACGGAATGGATTTGAAGAATAAAAACGCTTTTACGCTTATTGAGATGTTGATGGTTATTGTTATCCTAGCGATTACATCTCTGATGGTTATTCCTCAGATGAGTGCAGCTAGTAGTGCTCAATTGGATGCGGCAGCTAGCATAATAGCATCAGATCTTGAGTACGCAAAGTCACTATCGATAAGTACGCAGCAGTGGCATTCTGTCGTATTTGACAAGTCTAGTGAGTCTTATCAAATTCAAGATAGCGATGGCAATGTTGTGCCATACAAGATGAATCCATCTGGATACTACGTTGTGGATTTTACTAAAGATTCAAGACTCTCAAGGGTTGATCTCTACGAAGCAAAGTTCGATGACTCTCCCACTATAACTTTTGATTATTTAGGTTCACCTTACAGTGGTAGTGGAATATCAAATCCTATGGCTAGCGGTGATGTTACACTGAAAGCTCAAGGTGTTGAATCTCATATAACTATTGAACCTGTTACTGGATATATAAGGATAAATTAGAAGGTTGGTATGTTTGATTATTTTAAGAAAACAAGTGCTATTGGTCTAGACCTTGGTAATAGTTCAATACGTCTATTGCAACTGGTTTCTGACAAAAATGCTATTAGTGTTTGCGCAGCCTCTGAGGAGTTTTATCCGACAGAAATAATTGACGATCCTGAGAGTAAAGTTGCCTTTGTCAAAGAAAAATTACCTCAGATGATTAAGCGAGGTCACTTCATAGGCAATAAGGTTGTTAGCGCAGTTCCTAATTCAAACTTAAGCGTCAAGTCTTTACGTCTTGAAATGGGAGATGATACTGCATTAGACAGTGATGTTAAGCGTGAGGTAGCAACCCGTTTCTCAATTGATCCAATGGAAAATGAGATCAACTATATAGTCTCTGGTGTGGTTGGAATAGAATCTCAAAGTAAAAGAGAAGTGGTTGTTTTTTCAGTAGAGCATGAAGTTATCTCTCAGAGATTGGAAATGCTTGATGGTCTAGGCCTAGAATCTATAGGTCTTGATATCTTACCTAGCGCTATCTTTAGAAGTACTTTGTTGAGACAAGATAAGAGTTTAAATGATAGCAAAGATACTACATTTGCGATGGTTGACATAGGTAATGTATATACAACCATTACTATTGCTAGAAATAACAAAATTGCATTTGTTAAAGTTGTGCCTGTTGGGGGTAAGCAATTCAACGAGACGGTTGCTTCACGCCTAGGTATAACATCGAGTGAGGCATGGTTGTTGCGTAAAAGATTGTTAAGTGAGGATTTAGCTCTTACAAGTCAATTTTCTACTCAGCAAGCTGTCGCAGATTCAATGGCCGCGGTTATTGCTAAAATTGCTAGAGAGATATCAATGTGTTTTAGATATTATGCTGTGACTTTCAGAGGGCAGCGTCCAGACACTCTCATTTTGTCTGGAGGTGAGGCGCGTGAGCCAGTACTAATGAAGTCATTGCATGAATATCTAGATATTGATATTAGAATCTCTACTCCATTCAAAGATATTAATGTTGATGGAAACCATCTTGCATTTCGCAAAGATGTTGATTATGGCGAATGGACTGTTGCTTTGGGACTATCTCTTAAATATATGGATATTTCTGGACTTCTGGAGAAATCTTATGTGTGAAATTGATTTTATTCCTGAATCCTATCGAATCAAAAGATCTAAGCGCAGGTATTATCGAAGACAATATTTTGTGATTGTGGGTATTGTTACTGTCATGATTGCATGGAGTTTTATCGCTGGAGTAAATGTTAGTAGAGTAAAAGCTCAGGTGCAAGATAGCCTTGAATTTGCTGATATGGGTAGTAATGTTTCCGCTGAATATTCTAACATGGAAAAACAGTACAAAAGTCTTCTAGCTGAGGAGAGCAAAATTGAAAGAGTGTCAAATAAAGTAGTTTTTAGTGATGTTATTGCGGAGCTTAGTTATCTCGTCAGTGGCAATATCGTACTTAAGTCTTTTAATATTAATACCCAAGAATATTTGGGTGGTGCTAAACATGGTGGTGTTCGTGCCTTATCTAAAGAGAAGAAGGATAACAATGTCTACCCTCCTCAACAATTTAGATATAAGGTTAAGATTGGTGGTTTAGCCAAAGATAGTTCTGATGTTGCTCAGATGATTAAGAGATTAGAAGATTCGCCATATTTCGACCGTGTGGTTCCCGGTTTTTCTAGAAATAGGAAAACTGAATCTGGCTTAGTCAGCGAGTTTGAACTTAGTTGTTATATTGCAAATTATGATGAATATAAAGAGGGTGAAGTAAAACAATGATATTTGAAAGAAAACAAATTGCCATTGTATTCACAGTGATTGTGATTGGCGTATCATTTATAGTTTTAGGTTATTACCCTCTAAACAAGATGTTAAATAAATCTAAAGAGAGAAAGATTCAATATGATTCATTTAGAGAACAGACTTATCTTAATGCGATGGCAATGCCAGATTTAGCAAGAAAGATAACAGATCTCAAGTCCCGAATAGGGGCGTACAATTCTAAGATTCCAGCCAGTCGCGATTTTGCAAAATTTTGGGATGAATTAACGAAGGTTATGAATCGCTGTGAATTGACCGATAGATTGATTCAGCCACTTGGAGAAGTTAATGGAGATACCATTAACTCCATTCCACTTAATATAAAGTGTTGTGGCAAGTTTAGTCAGTTGTATGAGTTCCTGTTAGAGACTGAGAAAATGGGTAGAATCTTAAGATTTGAAGAAATCAGAATAGATAAGAAGGGTAGTGATGATCTTTTGACCTTCTATGCAAAAGCTGTAATTTATTATCAGAACAAAACTGTAAGTGTAATGGATGGGCAATGATGAAAACAAAGCCTAGGAGTATATCTGATATTCATCTTGCTTATGCAGGCAATAATAGAAAGCTGATTCTTGCAATCAGCCTACTTGGTGTCATGGCGACAATGTGGATCAGAGTTTTTGTTGGAGGACCCAAGACTATTTCGAATGCGGATGCTGTTGCAGTGAATGATCGCGGGATACAAAGTGAGCAGAAACAAGATTGTCTAAGGCTCAAATACCATTCTCTACCTTTCATTATGGGGCGTGATGATACACTATCTAGAGATTTGTTTAGTAAGAAACCATGGGAAGATAAGGGTGGTTCTCACGGTGGAGAACCCATTGTATGTAGTGACGATGTTGTCAGTGAACATGATCTGACTGCTGGGGTAAGCGATGTATTGGAGTCTCAATTGAAGGCGGTCTTATCTGGAAATGATATGGAAGCTTTTATTGGTGATAAATTACATCACATTGGTGATGTTCTAAGAGTTGATTACAAAGGCAAATGTTACAGATTAAAGATTGTTGGTATAGAAGATGAATCAGTAACATTTATAAATATAAAAACGAAAATGAAAATAGAAGTAAAGGTTGAGAGATAAGATGGTATCTATCATATCTTATGTTTCTGGAATTCATAGATCTAATAGTGGCTATGAATCTGATTTGTTTAAGGAGCTGTATTATGAGATTGACTGAATCTGTTAGATTGGTATTGAATCCAATCTGCTTTGTGCTATTTTTCTGTGTATGGCAATACACACAAGAAAGTGTGTTTGCATCTCCAGTTACAGATCAGGTAGTTCACAGTGATGTCGACATGGTTCAAACGGGAATAGATGAGTCTGATATCGGTGTCAATGCGGATGATTGTGATATTAAATCTAACAATGTTGCACCTAATAGTGATGGCATCATACAAAGTTTACATTTTAAAGAAGGTTCTACTGTTCGTGACGCATTGCGTATGCTTGGATTAAAGTATCATAAAAATATCATACCGACATCGAAGGTTCAAGGTAAACTTAATACGACAGCAATTTTCAACCTTACATTTAATGAAGCTCTTGAGGTTATACTTGGCTATGAATTTAAATATGAACAAGACGGTAATTTTATAAGAGTTTATACTAGAGATGAATATCAGAAGGTTTGTACAGATGAATCTAGAATGCAATGTAAAGTTTTTAAAATTTACTATATATCACCTGAAGATGCATCAAGGTTGATTATGCCAGTTCTTAGTTCAAGAGCGGTTGTTCAAACCAGTTCTATGCCAGAGACCGGTCTGTCGTCTGGAGACTCCGTTGATGTTAAAGAGGGTGGTGTTTCAGATGCGCAATTTGCTACTCTTGTTATTAAGGATTACCCTGAAAATCTTAAGGCGGTAGGTAAACTGCTGAAATCTATTGATGAGAGACCTTCACAAGTTCTCGTTGAGGCAACAATACTATCTGCTGCACTTACAGAGGGAATGGAACTTGGAATCGATATGAACTTTCTCAACGGTGAGAGTGTTGCCAATATTTCAGCAATTGCCGGAGGTCTTCCTGGTGCAGCGATAGAGACAGTAGGTTTCGCTGGTACTAAATCTGGGCATGGGATTAAAATAGGTGTTACTAGTGGTGATGTCTCAGCTTTTGTAACGGCTTTAGAGTCAATTACAGATACAACAATTCTTGCAAACCCTAAAATTCTGGCTCTTAACAAACAGCTTGGAACAGTCTTTATAGGTCAAAAAGAACCTTACAGAAGCAGTAGCTCTGTTTCTAGTAGTGGTGTAGCTACTGAGGGAGAGGTGAAATTCCTCGATACAGGAACAAAGTTGTCATTCAGACCTTATATTGGGAAAAATGGCTATATAAGAATGGATATTTATCCAAAGGATAGTACCTCTACGGATACAGATATTAATGTTCCAAGAGAGAGTACTGCAGAACTATCCAGTAATATAATGGTCAAGGATGGGGAGACTATTGTTATAGGAGGTTTATTTAGAGATGAGATGACAACTACAAAATCTCAAGTTCCATTACTTGGAGATTTACCACTTGTTGGGGCGCTGTTCAGGAGTACAGCTGATACAAGTCAAAAACAAGAGGTTATTATTCTTTTGACATGCCATATAATCAAAGACACAAAGGACACTAATAGTGAACAATTAAAAGAAGATGTTAGTCGGAAACGTTTTGCTGCTCTAGATGGTTTCCAGAGTATTGGGGTGGCAAAGATTTCTGAGAGTGCGTATAGGAGGGCAGTTGCTTGTTACAAGAATGGGGATAAAGAGCGTGCTTTGGTAGAGCTTGAGGACTCTTTGTATCTTAGGCCTACATATCTTGATGCTATAAGGCTAAAAGAGAAAATCCTAAAAGAAATACATCCAGAGCGTTTTGAGAAACTTGACAGGAAGATGTCACAAGAGGTTGGGTCCAACGATAGTGGAAAATGGAACAGGCTTTAATGAATCGGTCTAGCTTTCATGTTAGAAGTTAAGATAGTTGGAGATGTTAAAATTGGCAAAATCTAAACGAAGATATTATTTGTTAGCATTGATGGGGATAGCGTCTGTTCCAGGGCTTGTATTGTATAGCCTCGTAATGTTAGGTTTCAATATTGGTGGTATTGTTTTGGCGTCTCTGAGTGTTTTGACTCTTAGTTGGATTGGTTGGGAAGCAATAGGAATTTTTAGGAGTCTCAGTGATTTTAATTCTAGATTTGAAGATGGTAGCAATGTGCATTTTCATGTTCCGCAGGGGTCGGTTCTTGAACGTATTGCGACTAAAATGAATCACTATATCAAAAAACAAGATGACTCTCGCCAGCAGATGCAAGAACAGATAGAGGCCCTTGATATTCAAGTTCAACTGTCTCAGAGACAGGCTAGGAATACAGAAGCAATAATTCAAAGTATTCATGATGCTGTAATTGTAACGGATTGCTTTAATCGGGTCATAGTTGCCAATAGTAAGGCTAGTGAGTTATTTGATTTTGATTTAGATAAAGCACAATACAAACAAATTAATGAGTTACTTGGTGTTGAAAAAGTTGCAGCGATGATAATGACTGCCATAAGTAGCAAGACGCATCATCGTCGAAATGATCTTGAGATAGAAATTGATGGGCAGTTGAAGTTTTATAATAGTACATTTTCAAGCATTACTGATGAGTCTGGCGAGATTGTTGGTGTCGTGTCTGTATTTCATGATATATCCCGCGAAAAGGAAGTCTCACGTATGAAGAATGAATTTGTGAGCCACGTCTCTCATGAACTAAAAACTCCATTGGCATCAATTACAGCCTATGCTGAAATGCTTGTAGATGGTGAAGCTCAAGACGATGAGTCTAGAGAACAGTTTCTATCTATTATACAAACACAGGCGCAGAGACTGAACCGCCTTATAGAGGATATCCTTAATATCTCTAGAATAGAATCAGGGCTTGTTAAGGTTAAAAAAGATCGAGCTAGTGTTGCTATGCTCATACGTGACTCAGTTGAAATGATAAAGAGTTATGCGGCGGAAAAGAGCATCTCAGTTATTGAGCCAAATTCTGTAGTTTATGATCAGGTCAATGTTGATAAAGATATGATATCGCAAGTAATAATCAACCTATTAAGTAATGCAGTTAAATACAATAAGCCTGGCGGTACTGTAAGTATTAGTGTTGAGGTTCTTGAAGATCTGATTAGCGTAAAAGTTACAGATAGCGGTGTAGGTATTCCATCTGACGAAATTGGTCATGTATTTGATAAATTCTATAGGGTTAGTTCAAACGATAAAGTGGCGAAAGGTACAGGGTTGGGGCTTAACTTAGTTAAACAGATCGTCGAGAAAGTACATGGTGGAAGAGTTTTTGTTGAAAGTGTCGAGGGCGAGGGGTCCACTTTTGGATTTGAGTTGCCTCTATGTGCTACGGAAGAAACGGCAGTAATATAATACTCCAATAATTGTTCTAAATCTTTATGATGATAGAATTGTTGACATTAAGAAAGTGTACCAGATGAAAAAGATACTAGTTGTAGATGATGAGATTCATATTGTTCAAGTTGTTGCGATTAAGCTGAGAAACAATGGCTTTGAAGTTATAACGGCAGATAATGGTCAAAGTGCTTACAATTTAGCTGTGGCAGAATGTCCAGATGCTATAATCACAGACCTTCAAATGCCAGGTATTACAGGGTTGGAGATGGTAGAGAAGTTGCGTAATACTGAGTCTACTGCTGATATTCCAGTTATTATGTTGACTGCAAGGGGGCTATCTATTGATACTCAAGAGATTGATAAACTCTCAATAGTTGCGTGTCTGAGCAAGCCGTTTAGCCCAAGAGAGGTTCTTGAGACTCTAAAGGTAGCCGTTGAACCTCTTGCAGTGTAGTGGCATTTATGCCTTACTAAGGATTTGTATATTATTCATAAACACGTATTGAGAGAGTAGATATGCTTGAAGTATTAGAAAGTAAGAACATAGACCGCATCCACCTTGACCTCTTTGAAGAGTTTGCTCGTAAGTTTAATCGATACAATGTTGGCTTCTATCTTTTTGAAAAAGACGGTGATATTATTATAGATAGTGACGTTGAGGGCCGTAATCTTGAGCGTAGCATAGCCTCAGAATTAGCGATTCGTCATCTTGCTAACGCCCAAGATGGTTGGGTCAGAGTTAATAAATGTAATGATGTCTATGCCTATACTTATAAAGATGGGCATACCGTTTTAGCTGTTGCAATTCTCTATGGCTCAAAGAGCGAGAGTGTTGATATCCTATGTGAATTGCTGGAAGCTAATATTGTCAATTTGCAAATTAAAAAAACTTCCGCGATGCAACTTGACAAACTGACATCTGAGTTGAGCCATACATATGAAGAGCTTTCCTTGCTGTACAAAATGAGCATGACTATGAAGTTTACTCAAAGCAGTGCAAGTTACCTTCAGTCAGCATGTGATAATATTACAGAACTAGTTGATGTTGAAGGTATTGCCATATTGCTTGAGAGGAACTATGAAGGTCAACGTCGAATGATGGTCACTGCAGGGTCTGGAATAATTAAGCTAGATGCGCAGATGATTGATATTCTCGAGATATCTCTCCAGAAGGAAGTGGCGGCAGGTAGAGAATTGCTTCTAGATAGCCATGTTGATGGGGCAATTAAATATGATTGGCCATCTGGGATACGTAGTATTATAGCAATTCCATTGTATCGCAAAGATAGAATGGTTGGCATGATGGTTGCGGTTAACCGGAGAGAGAAAGAAGATTTTGACAGTATTGACGCGAAACTCTTTAGTACTGTTGCTAATGAGTGTGCAGTGTTTATTGATAATGACAAACTATTTGTTGACTTAAAGGAACTCTTTGTTGGTGCTCTAAAGGCTCTGACAAAAAGTATTGATGCAAAAGATCAATATACTAGAGGTCATTCTGAGAGGGTTGCATATATTTCAAGATGGATTGCAGAGAAACTTGTTGAAGCTGGTAAAAGTGATATGAGTGAAGATGATGTGCATAGAATCTATCTTGCAGGGCTTCTTCATGATATTGGAAAGATCGGTATTGATGAAAAAGTTCTCCGTAAAAATAGTAAACTTGACAGTAGTGAATGGAAACAAATTCAATCTCATCCAACGATAGGAGCCTCAATTCTTGGCGACATTAAACAGATGGGGGAGATTATCCCAGGGGTGATCGGCCATCATGAGCGTGTTGATGGTAAAGGATATCCTCATTCATTAGTTGGGAATGAGATACCTATAATTGCTAAGATTATTGCTGTTGCCGATGCTTTTGATGCTATGATATCAAAGAGAGTTTACCGTGATGCGCTGAGTATAAGAAGGGCTGTGAGTGAGATTAGCAAAGGTTTAGGGACTCAATTTGATGAAACCGTCGGAACAGTCTTTTTAGAAAGTGATCTTAAGCAACTATGGGATAGTATTCAAGATGGTTTTATTGAGAGTTGGGATTATAGTAATTTTTCTGAATACGGTGCGCAAGCAGTTGGGACTCTATTGCAATGAAAATAGAAACGCAAGATTATGGCAGTGTTGCGATAGTTAGCCTTGATGGAGAGCTAGACCTTGATTCTATAGACACATTTACAAAATCGCTTGAGCCTCTAGTGGTTCAATATGATAAAGGTGTTGTGCTTGATTTGAGTAACGTGTCATTTGTCGACAGTAAGGGGCTAGAATCTCTTCTTTGGCTTAGAGATAGATGCCTTACTGTGGGTACACAGATGAAGCTTGCCGGCTTAGATGATAATTGCAGTCGTATACTAAAGATAACTAGGCTTGATAAAAGTTTCGACTGTTATGAAGAGCTAGCTAGTGCTGTTAGAAGTTATGCTTAACGTTTGATATTAAAGAAAGATACTGTTATGGGTGGTATGGTTATTGAGAGGAAAGTTCAGCTTGGTCAGTTGCTTATACAACTAGGTTGTGTGACTGAGGATCAAGTAGCCCACGCCCTAGACTTACAAAGAGAATCCGGTCATACTAAATTAGTTGGTGAGTTGTTAGTGGAGTTGGGCTATTGCAGCGATTCTCAAATAGCAAAAGCTCTCGCGCAGGTATATGAAGTTCCATACTCACAAATCTCTCCTAAAATATGTGACCCTGCTGTAATGGAGTCGCTACCTAAGGAATTCCTGACAGAGCATAGTGTATTGCCATTATTTGAAGTTAATGGTGTTATGACTGTTGCTTTGAGCGAACCTAGCGATGTTTATCTTATCGATGAGATAGAAAGGCTTAGCGGTTGCAGAGTACAGGTTGTGTGCGCTACAGTCCATGATATTGAGTCGACTCTGCAAAATTACATGCCAGCAGCGAATGTCTTTGTCATTGACGATGTCATTGATGATGATAGCATGCAGGATCTGACTCTGATTGAACACGTTATTGATGATATTAGTAATCTCGAAGAGGTTGCAGGGCAATCTCCAGTTGTTAAGCTTGTTAATTATCTTCTCTATAGCGCTGTACATGAAAATGCTAGTGATATTCATATTGAACCAGAAGAGAGAAGGCTTCGTGTTAGATATCGAGTTGATGGTAGATTGTATGAGAAGATGTGTCCTCCATTCCAAATGCATCCGGCAATAGTTTCTCGTATCAAGATTATGGCAGATATGGATATTGCGCAGCGTAGATTACCTCAGGATGGTGGTATTCATGTAATGGTAGAGAATCGTATTGTCGATCTACGTGTTTCTGTTATGCCAGCTACATTTGGAGAAAAAGTTGTTATAAGGATTTTAGACTCACAGAAAATGATGACAAATTTAGAGTCTCTTGGGTTTAGCTACGACAATCTTAATCTTTTTAAAGAGAAAATAAAGACACCTAATGGTCTAGTGTTAGTGACGGGTCCGACAGGTTCAGGAAAGAACACAACACTATATTCTGCATTGAAAGAGATAAGTTGTGAAGAAGTTAATATATGTACAGTCGAAGATCCGGTTGAATGTAATATAAGTGGCATAAATCAGTTTCAAGTTGGTGATACTGTTGGTTTTGATTTTGCGTCAGCTCTTCGTGGAATGTTAAGGCAGGATCCCGATATTGTGATGATTGGAGAGATTCGTGATGCTGAAACAGCAAATATTGCCTTGCAGGCAGCGTTGACGGGGCATCTTGTGCTTTCTACTCTGCACACGAATGATGCAACAAGTGCTGTTTCTAGGCTTGTCGATCTTGGGGTTGCTCCGTATCTTATAAGCGCTTCACTCGTTGCAGTACTTGCTCAGAGATTGGTTAGGAAAGTGTGTCCAAATTGCAAGGAAGAGCATAATCTTCCAAGTAATATACGCCGGCTTGCAAGTGGTCTTGGATTCTCTGTTACCAAAGAATATCGTGGTATTGGTTGCAGAAAATGTAGAAATACTGGATATCTTGGCAGAATTGCACTGCACGAGTTGTTTGTGCCAGATATCGAACTGCTAGAGATGATATCAAATGGTTGTAGTGGTAAAGAGTTTAAAGCTAAAGCTATAGAGTCTGGCATGAGAACTTTGCTTGAAGATGGTTTTGATAAGGTAGATGCCGGAATTACCACTGCAGAGGAAGTTATAAGAGTTGCCAATGTTGCATAATCAAAGAGACTGCAAGAGGGTGTTTTGAACGATTTTACAATAAATCTTGATCGGCCAGAACGAACAGATAAACCTTTTAAGGGGCAAAGACTCAAGGTTAAAGATTCTGATTTAGTATTCTTTACTACTCAGCTATCTATCATGCTTGAGAGCGGTGTTATCCTTAGTGAGGCTCTCGATTCTATTGCAGCCCAGAGAAACCTTGGGTTGTTTGGCGTTGTTTTGTTAGAGATCAGTGAAAAGATTAAAGCGGGACGAAGTTTTTCTGAAGCTCTTTCATGCTACCCTACTGTTTTTGACTCAATGTTTATTGGTATGGTTCGTGCCAGTGAGTTGTCTGGAAAGATGAGCGAGATGCTTGATGTTCTAAGTACCTATCTCAATGCTGAGAGTGAAACCAAAAAACAGGTTAGAGGGGCTATGGTGTATCCTTTAATAATGCTTCTCATGTCAGTCGCAGCAACTGGTTCTCTCATGTTCTTTGTTCTTCCAAGATTTTCTAAAATCTATGAGAGTCGTGGGGCAGACCTCCCTGCATTAACACAGATGCTTGTTGATTTTTCTCAGATTCTTGGTGATCCACAGAGTCTTGCTGTTATTTTCACATCTCTTCTGAGTGTATTCTTTGTGTGGAATTACTGGCGTAGCACGCCGTCAGGTAAGTCTGTCGTTGATTCAGTTATGGTGCGCACTCCTGTTATAGGTGTTATGTATGTAGATGCGGTTGTGACGAGAAATATGCGTACATTATCCGCAATGGTTAATACTGGTGTAGGCATACTTGAGTCACTTGAAGTTATAAAAGATTCTTGTGACAATGTTCATTTTAAAGAATTATGGGCATCTGTTGATAAGAAAATTAGGGAGGGGTATCAGTTTTCGGAAGCAATATCTATTTCACAAGGTAGTAATCTTTTAGCTCCTGGTATTATGCAAATGCTTCGTGCAGGTGAGAAAAGTGGTAAACTTGGTCATGTTTGTGAAAAGATAAGCATTTTTTATGAAAAGAAACTTCAGAATTCTATAAAACTTGTAACTGCCCTTATAGAACCAGTGATGATTACTGTTATGGGGGCTGTTATAGGAACTATTGCGATAGCTCTGCTTCTACCAGTATTCCGCATATCGAGTGTTATGACACAATAGGTTGAGGCTGGATTTTTTGTTGGCACTTGTGCTTCATATCTACTCTTAACCGCCAAAAGATTTCCCCTTTACTTTCTGCAATTCATAGAACGTATTCGCCTGCTGCACGTTTTAGGTGTTTCTAGTTGGTGATGCAGGGATATAGCATATTGATATTCTTGTGTGCAATAAACAATTCTTAGTTTGTGTACCCTAACAAAACATGTTAAATCTGAAAAAGTGTTGCAAAGATGTTTTGCAATGCTATAATACCTCACTTGTAAGTAACAGACAGTGGTGACTCTGCGTTTAGTTGCGACTGATTTTTGTAAGGTCAAGTCTTTTTGATCCTCTGGCGAAGACAAGGCGATTTGGTTGGTTATTGAGTAAGTACTTTAATAGAAGACAGTTATGAAAGGGGCTTTAGAGCTGCCATGTTGACTAAAGATTCAAAACAACAGATAATAAATGATTTTAAAATTAATGATACAGATACAGGGTCTCCTGAGGTTCAGATTGCAATTCTAACAAATAGGATTGCTGAGCTTACGGAACATTTAAAGACTCACAGCAAGGATCATGCTTCACGGCGTGGACTATTGAAGATGGTTAGTACTAGAGCTTCTCTGCTGAAATACGTTAGTAACAAGGATGTTGATCGTTATAGAGCAATCATCTCAAGACTAGGTTTGCGTAAGTAGTACAAACAGCTGGTGTATTTAATAATAGGTATTTTAAGGCGTGGGTGATTGGTCGATGTTACCAGATACTTACGCCTTTTTTTTGTAGGATCTACAAACAACAAGGTATGTGACCTTTTTTGTCGTTCCTATTTTGTGTCAATGTGAAAAGGACAATAGATAATGTTTAATGTGACAAAAGTAGAAAAAGAAATTGGCGGTAAAGTGATTTCTATTGAGACCGGTAAGATTGCCAATCAGGCACATGGTGCAGTAATGGTTACTTGCGGTGAGACTATGGTAATGGCGACTGCATGTGTGGCGCCTCCAAGATTCGCAGATATTGATTTCTTCCCACTGACTGTGGACTACCGCGAAAGGCAAGTTGCTGCTGGTAAATTCCCTGGTGGCTTTATGAAAAGAGAAGGAAGGCCAAGCCAAAGAGAGATTCTTATTGCTCGTTGCATAGATAGACCTATTCGTCCTTTATTTCCTGATGGGTACTTTCAAGAAGTTCAGGTGATGGTTAATGTGATGAGTGCGGATAAAGAGAACGACCCTGATGTTCTTGCCATTATAGGGGCAAGTGCAGCTCTTAGCATAAGTAAGATACCATTCCAAGGGCCACTTGGAGCAGTTAAGCTTGGTAGAGTTAATGGCAAGTATATTATTAATCCAACGTATCAAGAGTGGGAAGATAGTGATCTGAACTTGCTACTCGGTGGTCGCAGAGAAGCAATTAACATGATTGAAGTTGCATCGAAAGAGGTGTCTGAAGATGACATGGCTGATGCAATTGAGTTTGCTCATAAAGCTATTGCAGATGTTTGCGACCTCATACAAGAGCTTCAAGATAAATGTGGCGTTGAGAAAGAGATAATTGTGTCAGAACTTGATGAGGAGTTGCTTGCTCAAATCAGGGCTGATATCTGGGATAGAGTTTACGAAGCAAAACAGATTGCCGTTAAACAAGATCGTAAGAGTGCTGTTAATGCTATCTTCGATGAAGTTAAGAGTGAGTACTGCGAAGGTGAAGAGCCTCGTTGCGATGAAGCAGGAATGAATCGTATTCTTGGTAAGATTGAGAAGGCTGTTATTCGTAAGCTAATTCTTGACGGTAAACGTCCTGATGGAAGAGATTATGATACTCTTCGCGATATCAGCTGTGAAGTTGGAATTCTTCCAAGGACTCACGGTTCGGCTTTGTTCTCTCGCGGCGAAACTCAAGCCTTGGTTTCTGTTATTCTTGGTACAGCCAGAAATGAGCAGAAGGTGGATGGTATTGTTGATGAGTTTGGTCAAGGGTTTATGCTTCATTATAATTTTCCTCCTTACTCTGTTGGAGAGGTTCGTCCTGTTAGAGGTCCAGGTAGGCGTGAAATTGGTCATGGGGCATTAGCTGAAAAAGCTCTTGAAAAGATTGCTCCAGATAATGAAGATTTTGCATATACAATAAAAATAGTTTCTGACATCACAGGTTCTAATGGTTCAAGTTCAATGGCTTCTATTTGTGGTGGTTGTCTGGCTATGATGGACGCTGGTGTTCCGATCAAGGCTCCTGTTGCAGGTATATCGGTAGGTATGGTTAGCGAAGGTGATCGTTACGAGTTACTGACTGATATTCTTGGAGAAGAGGATCACTTCGGAGATATGGACTTCAAGGTTGCTGGGTCTAAAAAAGGTATTACAGCAATTCAGCTAGACATTAAGGCTGAAGGATTGCCACACGCAATCCTTAGAGAATCACTTCAGAGAGCGAGAGATGCTAGGTTTAAGATACTTGACATTATGGGCTCAGTTCTAGAGAAGCCAAGAGAAGAGCTCAGTGATTATGCACCAAAGATTGTTAAGACTCAGATCAATACAGATTTAATAGGTAAGGTGATTGGTCCTGGTGGTTCTACAATAAAGGGTATTCAAGAAGAGACTGGTGCGGTAATCGAAATTGCTGAAGATGGAGTTGTTACTATAAGTGTTGTGGAAGGTAACGGTCATATTAGAGCAATGGAAATTGTTGACTCAATAGCTAAGCCTCCTAAAGTTGGTACAGTCTACTCTAACGCCAAGGTTCAATCTGTTAAGGATTTTGGTGTTTTTGTTGAAATAATTCCTGGAGTTGAGGGGTTGTGTCATATTAGTGAGCTTAGTAATGATTATGTTAAGAATGCTGAAGATGTTTGCAAGGTTGGTGATATTATCTCTGTGAAGCTTATTGCAATAGATGATCTTGGTCGCCTTAAACTTTCAAGAAAAGCTGTTCTAGTTGAGCAAAGTGAAGATCAGCAGTAGGGAATATCCTAGCTTCATTAATTATTCAAGGGCAGAGTTTTTACTCTGCCCTTTTTTTAATAGATACTTAATGCTGGTTGATAGGTTGGATTTTGATTGAAGCAGATAAGCTTGATAATGTTGATGATGTGTACTATACTTTGCCATAACTGAGGTTTAAATATAGTAAGTGATGAATCTGATTTTGTAGTTTGATATCGCAGAGAAAAAGGATGAGTGCAAAAGAAAAGAATATTCTCATTGTGGACAATACGCAACAGGGGGAAGTTCTGCGAGATGTTATACGCAAATATAGTAATACTGTTAAAGTGGTCTCTGATCCTCGGTTGGCATTGGAGAGCGTTAAGTGTCATAGCTTTGATTTGATTTTTACAGAAATTTATTTTTCTGGAGGTTACAGTGGTATTGATTTATTACGTGAAATTAGGAAGCTTACTCCAGAAACTCAGGTTATCGTGGTTACAGACCACGCAACCATAGATACCTGTAAGGTTGCTATGCGTTTAGGGGCGTATGATTATTTGACTAAACCTATTACAGCAGATGAGCTTGGTGGTATCTTTGAGAGGATTCTAGTCTGTAAATCTGAACCTGATAGTAGCAATATTGCGGTCGAGATCTCCACTCGTGAGTGCAATAGCGATAACTTTATTTATGGGGGAGTTCTTAGTTGTTCTCCAGCGATGTTGCACGTTTACAAGGTTATAAAGAAGGTTTCGACCACAAATCTGAGTGTGTTAATTGAAGGTGAGAGTGGGAGCGGAAAAGAGTTAATTGCTAGAGCTGTTCACGCTAATTCGCCTCGTGCATCCAAAGAGTATCAACCAATCAATTGCGCAGGTCTAAGTGAGACGTTATTAGAGAGTGAACTTTTTGGACACACTAAAGGGGCGTTTACCGGCGCTTTAGCAGATAGAAAAGGTCTATTTGAAGTTGCAGACAAGGGTACTCTATTTCTAGATGAAATCGGTGACATGCCAGCGAGCATGCAAGCAAAACTACTTCGAGTGCTTGAAGATGGAGTAATTACTCCAGTGGGCTCTACACGTTCTGTTAAGGTTGATGTGCGTATTGTGAGTGCTACAAACCATGATTTAGCTAAGTTAGTTGAGGAAAAGAAATTTAGGCAAGATTTATATTTCAGAATAAAAGGAGTTAGTGTAACTCTACCGCCATTGCGCAATAGAAGAGAGGATATTCCTGATTTAGTTTATTACTTTTTATCACAGTCTTGCACCGAGTTAGGTATTGATATGATGAATATTTCTGAGCCAGCTATGAATATATTGCTCAGTTACGATTGGCCAGGAAATATTAGGCAGTTGCGTCATGCTATCCGTGCTATGGTTGTAATGTGTGACGGAATAATGATTGATGTTAAAGATATTCCTCCGGATATTCATAAGATATTGGCGTTAACTTCAGGTAAACCAACAGTTGATCTTGCAGGCAAATCGCTAAGCGATATCGAGAGAGAGGCCATTGAGAGTACATTAAATATGGTTGGTGGCAATAGAGAAAAAGCATCAAAAATCCTCAAGATAGGCGAGCGAACTCTTTATAGGAAAATCAAAGAGTTTGGTCTCTGAATGTGTTAATCTATAATTGTGGCTTCTGTGCAGTCCTGTGATAATATTGCTCTTGCAAAATCACCTCTAGCTAGTTTTTTTCCCGTTAACTTGACATTAAAGTATCTATCGCACATGCCGCTTTGAGTTTCTGCATTCTCGATAATAATACTTACCTCTTTGCCGGAGAATTTCTTTCGGTATTCTTCTTGAAGTTTATTGCCTAGGTCAGTTAGAATTTTAGATCGTTTTTTTATTGTCTCGGCTGTGTTTTTTTCAGTCATCTTCTCTGCGGCAGTTCCCTTCCTAAGAGAAAAACTAAATACATGTATTTTGGCGAATTTTGCGAATTCTGCCATTTCAATGGTTTCTTCAAAATCTTCGTTGTTCTCACCAGGAAATCCAACAATTATATCTGTAGTTATAGCAGGTGTATCTATGGTTTCATTGACTAGATTAATCATCTTACTGTACATATCTTTATCGTACTGCCGGTTCATCCGTTTGAGTATCTTCGAAGACCCAGACTGAAGTGGCAGATGCAGGTGTGGCGCAATATTGTCATAATTTTTGAATATATCTAGTAAATCTTTCGTTACATCTCCAGGTTCAAGAGAGCTTAACCTTAGTCGCTTAAGTCCATCAATTTGAGCGACTCTTTCTATGAGTTTTATGAAATCTTTCTGTTGTTTAGGGTTCCAGTTTTTTCTTCTTGTTGTGGATTGCCCGTAAGCCCCAAGGAAAATACCTGTTAAGACGATTTCTTTATGCCCAGCATCGACTAGGTGTTTAGCTTCTTCTAGCACATTTTTAATTGGGCTTGACCACATTAATTTTCGTGTTTTTGGTATTATGCAGTAAGTGCAGAAAGCATCACAGCCGTCTTGTATTTTTAAAAATGCTCTAGATTGGTTTTTGTATGAATTGAGAGTGCTAAGTCCAAGTGGGTCGTTGACGAGTAGATGCTCTTTTTTATCCTTGATTTTAGTCTCATTTGCGGTTTTACTAGTCACACTGTGATGTGTATTTATAGTGTTATTTGCAACATTGCCTAAAGCAGATTGTATAGCTTCAACTAGAGAGTCTTCCCTAGCGACGAGTATTGTTTCTTCTGGGATGCTATCGGTTTCGTTGCTGTCTATACTTGTAAGGCATCCTGTTGCGATTATCTTGCATGATCTATTAGTATTTAATATTTTACGTATCGCTTGACGGCTTTTTGATGCCGCTGTTTGGGTTACGCAGCACGTATGAATTACAGCAATGTCAGGGCTTTGTTTTTTCTCTGCTTGGCGCAGACCAAAACTTTCGAGAAGTTCTCTTATTTGTTGACTTTCATATTGGTTGACTTTGCAACCTAGCGATATTATTT
>WGDE01000104.1 GCA_015493385.1 Phycisphaerae bacterium | reverse complement strand
GGTGAGGCAGTTTTTCAATCAAAACCCCGGCAAGGCTCGCAGGTCTCTGGGAGCGGAGGATATTGCAAGGTTTCTGGGCACGCTCAAAACCGATCCTAATATGGCACACTGGCAAATTCGCCAAGCTCAAGATGCCTTGATTCTATATTATCCTAGATTCCGCAGTTGAATTCTGATTTTGTAGTGTTCCAAGGTAATATTTATCAAGTTGGCACAGTGTCTGGCAATTGAATTTGCAGTAAAGTTTTCAACTGAGGAATTTAGGTTCATGTATTCGTGGCTTATCTAAAGCAATTAAAGGTTGTTAAAATCTGCATCTATCTGTGTCCATCTGCGGTTTCAAAATCATTCGTGAAAATTCGTGTTCATTTGTGGTTTCAAAAAAATAAAACAAGTTCTTCTAATCCGTTTCGTTTGCGACTCTCGCGTCTTTTGAGTCCTGTTGCGTTAAAGCAGTTAAGGTTTTAAAACAAGCTATCGCCGCGGCCATAATCTACAAAGCGGCCCAGTCCTTTTGCCATCATCTCTATACATTTATTACAAAGGCCAGGCTTTTCATCTACGCATCTCTTGCCGGGGTAAATCTCGTATGCTTTGCGGTATGGCTCTGGAGTGTAGTTTGGCATGATTACGTTTGCGCCGGCTTTTAGAGCGTCTATTCTGTTGTCGCCATTGCCTAGTGAGCCTGTAGCGGTGGTTGCTGGCAGGTGTGTTTTCTTTGTTACTATCCTTGTGACCGCTAGCATTTTTAGGGTCATATCAAGTTCGCCTCTGTTATCGCTGGCGAGCTTAGTCTGTTTGTGCGGTATAAACAGACCGATACCTAGCATATCAAATTTGAAATCGTTATAAAAGAGTACATCTTTAGCTAGATGCGCAGCCGTTTGACCTTTTAAGCCAACCAGCGTACCGCTACCAACTTGATAGCCTAGCTCTTTTAAATCCCAAAGGCATCTAATACGATTTTCATAGCTCATATTTGGATGAAACTTCTCGTAGAGGCTTTTGTCGCTGGTCTCAATCTTTAGCAAGTATCTATCCGCCCCAGCGTCGCGCCAAAGTTTGTAGACATCTTTGGGAAATTCACCGCAGCTTAGAGTAATTGCAATATCATACTTACTCTTAACCTCTTTAACAACACCGGCAAGCCAATGGACATCAAGAGCTTTTTCTTCGCCGCTCTGCAGGACGAGAGTCTTCATTTTTGAGGCAATCAAAACTTCCAATGCGCTCATTATCTCTGGCTTGGTGAGTCGAAATCTTTTGAGGGTTGTGTTGTTTTTATTGAGCCCGCAATAGAGGCACTCATTATCGCAGTAGCTTGAGAACTCTATAATACCGCGCATTAAAATGCCGTCTCCGATATAATCTCTTCGAACCTCGGACGCAAAATCAAATAGCTGAGCCATCTTAGCTTCATCGTTAAGCGATAAGAGATACTCAAGGTCATTTAGATTAGGTATTTGCGCATCCCGAACATTCTCGAGAACACATTGGAGACGGCTGTCGTTCATATTTTAATTTCTTGCATTGCTACCCATATTTCAAATAACTGCAACTTCAAATTCAACCGCTTTAACACAAGAGGACGCAAGAGACGCAGAAGTCGCAAACGAAACGGAATTGGCGACCACGAGGGGTGCCCCTATAATTTTAACTAAAGGTGTCAGACACCTTTAGTTAAAATTAAGCTGCGCCTTTTGCTTTCTCGCGATATTTCTTGATAATTGCAACTACCTTGTCAGGAGTTAAATCGCCATAAATCTCATCATCAATCATCATAACAGGTGCAAGCCCGCAAGCTCCGACGCATCTAGCTTCATCAAGCGTGAATATCTTATCCGCTGAAGTTTCACCAACTTCAACACCAAGCTCTTTCTTTAAAGTCTCAAGCACTTCTGCTGCGCCTTTAACATAACAGGCTGTTCCCATACATACTGAGACTGTGTGTTTTCCCTGTTCGGCAAGATTGAAGAAGTGATAAAATGTTGCCACTCCCCAGATTTGGGCGGTTGGAATATTCATATCACAAGATACGTAGTTCATTGTTTCCTCTGAGAGGTAGCCGAATAATCCCTGCGCCCTATGCAATACGGCAATCAGGTATGACTCAAAGTGTGGCTTATCTCTAAGCGAATCAATATAGACCTGCAACTCATCGTATCTTGGATCGCCAACTTTATTACAATCATTACAACTCATTTTATCTCCTTATTAATTTTAGTGACCAACAAATACTAAAGGGAACCTCTAAAAATAAATATCCCTTTGGCCATCAACAGTCTTATCATATTTATCTATAAAATGCTCGTAGAGTTTTGGAAGTTTTTTCCTTACTTCCTCAATCTCCTTTTGAATAATCCTCTCACCAGCGAGTTTCGTCTCTTCTGAAGCAAAATCATCAAGCCATTCTCTAAATGTTATAATCGCATTAATCTTGCAGAATTGGCCCTCATGGCCGCTCTTTAGCATATCCATTATACAGGCTCCCGTTCTACCGCAACGATAACCGCTCGTGCAAAACGAAGTAATGAATCCCATATCCGCAAACTCTCTGATAACCTCATCAAGGCTTCTAGTGTCGCCAAGAATAAATTGCTGACGTTTGCCAACCTGCTTATCTTTTAGCTCGCTGTATCCGCCAATCCCAATCTGGGTTGAGGCGTCGGTCTGGGTGAATCCTAGCTTAATAAACTTGCGCCTGATATCGGCATTCTCACGAGCCGTTATAATCATACCAGTATGCGGAACGGAGAGCCTGATAATCGTGACAATTCTCTCAAAATCAGCGTCATTCACAAGATACTTTGAACTATCGGTAAACGGCGTATTGTCAGCATGTTCAAGCCTTGGGAATGAAATCGTATGCGGGCCAACCCCAAACTTAGCTTCAAGTTCCCTTGAGTGATAAAGCAGGCTCATAAGCTCGAATTTCCAGTCGTATAGTCCAAAGAGCGCGCCAAGACCAACATCGTCTACTCCCGCCTCCATAGCCCTGTGCATTGCATACAAACGCCAACGATAGTTGCCTTTTAGCGTATTTGCTGGATGCACTCTAGCGTAGGTTTGCTTATGGTACGTTTCCTGAAAAACTTGGAACGTGCCAATGCCAACCTCTTTAAGCTCTTTGAGTTCTTCTATCGCAAGAGGTGCCATATTCACATTCACCCTACGAATCTGACCATAACCGCTGCGCGTTTTCGCTTTGACATCGTAGATAGTTTTAATCGTCTCTGCTACGTAGTCCACCCCGCTCTTTGGATGCTCGCCATAGACAACAATCAAACGCTTGTGCCCAATATCACCGGCAAGCACTTCTGTTTCGCGTCTGACCTCATCAATACTCAAGCATCTGCGCGTTGAGCAATCATTATCCGTGCGAAATCCACAGTAGAGACAATTATTAACGCAGTAGTTACTAAGATACAGCGGCGCAAACGTAACAATGCGATTATCGTAAACTTTCTTCTTAACTTTAAACGCAGTCTCTTGCATCTGCGCAATCAGCTCAGGATCTTTAACACGCATAAGTGCGGCCGTTTCCTCTGGCAAGAGAGTTTCGATTGAAAGCGATTTATCTAAAATGTCACGTATAAGCTGCGCATCTGGTTGCTTCTGGCTAGAAACAAGACCCTCAATCTCATCTTCACGGATAAAGTCTTCTCCATTTTCAAGATACTTATCAATCTCATCTTGCTTGATTCTATCTTCAATCCAGCTTTTGTTATTTTGTGTATGCATAAAACAAGCGTTTCTCTAGAGTATCTCTAGTGTAAAATTTAAGCTGATAGAGGCTCAATTTCTTTAGGAATAATTCCATTTGGCCCTCTTTGTTGGTAATGAGTGTGCAGAAGTTTATGCGACTTCTCACTTAATGGCTCGCCAAGGAACTCTTCGTATAGCGTTTTAATAAACGGATTCTCGTGAGAACGTCTAAGCTCATTGGCATCATCACTGTTGTATAGAGCTGACGCGCGTTTCGCTAAACTCTTCTCATCAAGCGGAATACTGTTGGTCATAGGATATGGCTGACCACCTCCGCCAATACAACCACCCGGGCAAGCCATAATCTCGATAAAGTGATATTTCTCTGGATGCTTCTTGACTATATCCATCAGCTTAGCCGCATTTCCAAGTCCGTGTGCTACCGCAACTCGAACCTCCATACCATCAACATCAAGCGCAGCCTCTTTTATTCCCTCAAAGCCGCGTACCGCCTCAACCTTGACCTCGCCCATTTCTTTGCCGGTAATCATGTGATAAGCTGTACGAATCGCCGCCTCCATAACACCGCCAGTTGCGCCAAAGATAACTCCAGCACCTGAAGAGAGTCCGATTGGATTATCCGGTTCTTCTGGTTTAATATTTACAAAATCAATACCAGCACTCTTAATCATCCAAGCAAGCTCACGCGTCGTTAGAGAATAGTCGGTTGAAATATTTCCATTGGTATTCATCTCAGGTCTTGCCGCTTCGTACTTCTTAGCAGTACAAGGCATAATACCAACATTGACCATTTTCTTTGGATCGACGCTAATCTTACCTGCAAAGTATGTTTTAATTATCGCTCCAGCCATACTCATAGGCGATTTACAGGTGGATAGATGCGCAACCATATCAGGGTGGAACTGCTCAAGGCATTTGACCCAACCAGGAGAACAGCTTGTTATCATTGGTAGAACACCACCAGTAGTAACTCGCTGTACAAGTTCTGCCGCCTCTTCCATAATAGTTAAATCGGCGGTAAAGTTTGTGTCAAATACATAGTCAAAACCAAGTTTGCGCAGAGACGCAAATATTTGCCCCTCACAGTTTTTTCCAGCCTCAAGCCCAAAAGACTCACCAATAGCAGCACGAACACTTGGAGCAACATTGACAACCTTAACAAGGCTATCATCATTTAAAAGATCAAATACCGCTTCGCTATGACCCTGCTCTAAGAATGCCGCAGTTGGGCAGATATTGATACATTGACCACAGTTTACGCAAACACTATCTTCCATACCTTGATCAAACGCAGGCATAACAACAGTTTGGAATCCTCGACCGGCAAGCCCAAGATTTGTAACCTTCTGAATCTGAGAACACATTCTAACGCAGCGTCCACAGAGGATACATTTATTAGGGTTGCGCACAACACTCTTGCTTGATATGTCTTGTTCGTAATGCTTGCGCTGGCCTTCAAAGAATCTCTCGCTAATACCCATTGATGAGCTTAATCTTTGAAGCTCACAATTACCATCACGCTCACAGGTATGACAGTCTTGCGGGTGGTTATCGAGAATTAGCTCAACAATATCACGTCGCGCTTGCCTGACAGCTTTTGTATTGGTACGAATGCGCATCCCATCAACAACAGGAGCCGCACAAGATGCCACAAAACTCTTGGCACCCTCAACCTCAACAATACAAACCCTACAAGCACCCTCGATAGAAAGCTTTGGGTGGTAGCAGAGTCTTGGAATATGATAACCAAGACTATCTGCGGCCTTCATAATTGTCTGGCCTTTTTTGATTTGGTACTGTTTGTTGTTTATGTAGATCGTTATCTGATCGGTAGTCATAATTCGCCTCGTTACTTTTTGTCTTTAGGGTAGCTTGTCTGCCAAAATGAATTGTTAGAGCTTGTCTATAGCTTTAAATTTACACACTTGGTAGCACTGTCCGCACTTTATACATTTTTCTTGGTCTATTAAGTGGGCTTCTTTCTTCTCACCGCTAATCGCATCAACTGGGCAAACCCTCTTACAGGCACCGCAACCTACACACTTATCGTTGATCACATAGCTAAGAAGCGATTGACATTGCCCCGCACGGCATTTTCCTTCATTAATATGCTCTTCGTATTCCTCGCGGAAATTCTTAATCGTCGAGAGAACTGGATTTGGTGCAGATTGACCAAGCCCACAAAGAGATGCCTTTTTAATCATATTTCCAAGACGCTCAAGCTTGGCAATATCTTCAGGCTTACCCTTGCCCTCTGTGATTCTTGTTAGAATCTCAAGCATTCTTTTTGTACCTTCGCGGCAAGGCGTACATTTACCGCAAGACTCATCTTGAGTAAATTCAAGGAAGAATTTTGCAATATTAACCATACATGTATCTTCATCAATTACAATCATACCGCCAGAGCCCATAATTGAGCCAGCCTTGGCTAGAGATTCATAATCAATTTTTGTGTCTAGATATTCAACCGGCAAGCAACCTCCAGATGGACCACCTGTTTGGATTGCCTTTAGTTTTTTACCATTTGGAATACCGCCACCAATATCATATACAATATCACGTAGCGTTGTTCCCATTGGAACCTCAACAAGCCCAGTATTGACAACCTTACCTGCAAGGGCAAACACTTTAGTACCCTTACTATTCTCTGTACCAACACTGCTAAACCACTCACTACCATCAAGAATAATAACAGGGATATTTGCCCATGTCTCAACATTGTTAATCAAAGTTGGCTTTCCAAAAAGGCCACTTTGCGCAGGGAACGGTGGTCTCGGGCGCGGCATACCTCTGCGACCCTCGATTGAGTTTAGAAGCGCTGTCTCTTCGCCGCAAACAAACGCACCAGCACCGAGTCTGAGCTCAATATCAAAATCAAAATCGCTACCTAAAATCTTTGTTCCAAGAAAACCAGCATTTCTCGCATCAACTATCGCTTTTTCAAGCCTCTTAATCGCTAATGGATACTCCGCACGAATATAAATCACACCCTTACTAGCGCCAATTGCGTAACCAGCAATCGACATACCTTCAAGAACAGTGTGAGGATCACCTTCGATTGTACTTCTATCCATAAATGCGCCAGGGTCGCCCTCGTCAGCATTACAAACAACATACTTCTCATCCGCTTGGCTTCTCTGTGTGAATTCCCATTTTAAACCAGTTGGGAAACCAGCACCACCCCTACCACGAACGCCACTTTTTTTAACTTCTTGGATTACATCAACAGGTGTCATATCAGTTAAAACTTTGGCAATCGCTTCATACCCGCGGTTTGCTAGATAGTCGTCAATATTATCTGGGTCGATATTACCACAGTTGCGCAGCGCTATTCGAAGTTGCTTGCCAAAGAACTCTGAATCGCCAAACGTCTTGAATGAGCGGTTAAAGAGATGGTCTTCTTTGATAAGATTTTCTTGAACAGCCTCGCCGCCAACAAGATGCTCGGCAACAATTTTATTAACCAATTCTTCAGTAACATCGCCATATACAAAATAGCCGGGATTAACTACTACGATTGCACCTTTATCTTTTAAACCAAGCGTTTTGCATGTTGTGAATCGCAGACCGCTCTCAAGTGAGTTTGCTTTAGCAGCCTTTTCAAATGCACCCTTTAAGCCTATACTATGCTCACTACTAAACTCTGCGTCGCAAAGCGTTATTGTATATTTTGTTTCCATATTAGAGACTCCTTTCGCTTAAATTAGCCACTCTTGAATAACTTCACCATTCTTTAAGTGACGCTGGAGAATCTCCTTAGCACGCTCTGCGTCAACCTTACCATATTTATATGGCGTCTCCCCTGGAACAAAAATTTCGACGGTTGGTTCGAGGTAGCATCTTCCAGCACAACCTTTTTGACCAAGTACAACACCTTCAATATCGCCGCTATCTATTGCATCGCGAAATACTGCCATAGCATTTCTAGAACCAGCCGCTATCTCACAGGTCGCCATACCAACATTAATCTTAGTAGTCGACTGGGAAACTTTGGCACCTAGTCTTTCAATAGCCTCATTCTTCTTTTTTTCAATTATTTCTAGAGGTGTTGCCATCGGTTATCCTTTCCACAGACTATTACATTATTTTGAAGCCAGCTATATAACTAAAAGAGCCCAAAAAAATCGTTTAAGACTTCTCTGCTGCAATTACATAGTAGACTAAATTTTCTAATTCCATCTCAAGATTGATGTTGTTAATTACAACACCACTCTCATTGTTTAGACTTATCGGTGCAAAATTGAGAACACCCTTTATCCCAGACTTCTTCATTATTTCAAACACCTGCTGCGCTGCAACATCTGGAACGGAGATGACCCCAAGCTTGATTTCATTCTCTTTGATAAACTCTCCAAGCTTCTCCAATGGATAGACTGGCACAATAGAATCGTCGTTAAACTTTGAAGAGTCTATATCAAACGCCGCTGCTACCTTTATAGATTCTTTTTCAAACCCTTTGTAGCGGAGCAGAGCCTTTCCAATATTACCAAGGCCAACAATCACGACTTTATGAACCAAATGTTTTCCAAAGATTTGATTCATTTGCTCTATAAGATCGTCAACATTATAGCCGCCCCTCTTATTGCCAGTTATGCCAAATAGGGAAAAATCCTTCCTCACCTGCGCAGATGAGGTTCCTGTAGCATCAGCTAGATTACTTGAGAACACCTTTACAAACCCAAGAGACTTGAGCCTATTAAGCGCATTCTTATACCTTGAAATCCTTACAATACAATTTTTATTCGTAGACATTGAAAACCTCACTTACATACCATTGAACACGCATCTACAGAGTTTATGTGTGTTCATCACTGTTACAGTTAATAAAAATACGACATATAAACCACAAAGTCAAGACTTTGTAGTGATTTTTTTTCACATTAAACCAAAACAACCTCTGCTTTGTAGTTCATTAAAAAACTTATACGTCCCGCCAACTCCTTTGTTTTCGGCAACTTAGGCCACTTTAGTTCTATTATTTTATGATTTTAAAAACCTCAAAACGCCCCTATATTCTACTGCTAGCGATGCATAAGACAATAAACTTCTCAAATTATATATTTTTTCACTTTTACACAACAACAGTTGCTTTTAAACTGTTCCCCATAAGATAACTATGCAAATATCTTTTTTCGTTTGCACTTATGATGGCTGTCTTTACAATGTAGAGCCTCAACACCGAGAAGAAAGAATAGGAAGCACTTACTATGTTAGAGAAAAACACTTTAAAACAAGCAAAGACACTATTAGCCGTCGTAGCATTACTCACAATAACTCTAATTCTTACTAGCTGTAAAACAACCCAATATTCCAAAAACAAGCTGACTCTCGAAGATCTAAAGGATCAGATAGATAAATTCAAGGATCACTATGTACAAGAGACCAACAACGCTGCTTACATAGCTAGGACGACTCTAAATTCAAAAAGAATGAACATAAAGATACTGCAGTGGCAAACCAAGTCTATTGATGCTATCAACACCCTCTCTTACGGCAAAGATCCAATGGCATCGCTCATTGATATTTGGTTGCTATGTGTTAGGCAAAGAAATTTCTTTGACAACCCAAGCCTTCGTGTGAAAATTACAGATAATAGAATTGTTATATATGACAAACTAATAGATGATATTAAATTGATAGCGCAGGACTTTCTAAGCCCAGAGCTATTAGCCTCAACAGAGAAGTCAATTGAACAAGAAGCTACAGCCAGACCTCTCAACCCTGGAAATTTAAACTTGGTAATAAGTCTTAGTACAAAAAAACTAAAAAAAGATTCGCCTATCACTGCCGCACTCACACTTCCACTTGCCCCGTTCGAAGCAATGCGAGGTGTGGATAAAGGTGCGATAGCAATGCATAACATCAATCTAACTGCAAGAGATCTGACCGATATCATTGAAGAGCTTCCTAAACAAACTAGATGGCAACTAATGCTCGCTTTCTACGAATTTGAAGATGACGATGTTGTTAAACGCTTGATCGAGAATATTGATACATTGTCAAATAGTAGCGATAAAATTTCAAAAGATATTGCCATACTTCCAGAAAAAATTGGCAAGGAAACTAGATTAACAATTGATGCGGCAGACAAAATGCAACCGCAACTGCAAAAGACTTTAGACAAGACAACCCTAGCAACCAAGCAGATAGACGAGGCTTTAGTACATCTAGATGTTGCGGCCAAATCTACAACGGAATTGGTACGTATATTCTCACCAGAAGAACCGACAAACCCAGAAGATAAGAAAACAGAAGAAGAATCAGATGGACCTTCTACGATTGAACAGATAAATGGTCTAATTGTAGAATCAGGTAAGAGTGCTCAAAATATCAATCAAGCTACAGTCGAGCTCAAATCACTACTTCAACAGGAAAACCTCAAAGCCATTGACCAAGTGGAGAAGAAATTTGAGCAGCTCACAGACCATATCTTCTATCGTATCGCTATTTTGATAGGTTCTATTTTTATCCTAGCAGCTGTATATAGACTTATCTTCAAAAACAACAAGTAACCTAGTAGGTAAGATATGTCACACAAAAAAATAAAAGCAATACTCTTCGACCTTGGCGATACAATATTTAACTATGGACGCGTCCATAAAACTAAAGCAATGATTGAAGCTGCCCAAATAAGCCATAAATATTTATTAGAGCTCAATCAACCAGCTGGGTCTTTTCTTAGATATCTACTTGGCAATATAATTGCTATTAGGGTTAGATACTTTTTCTCCTATTTCACAAAAGAAGATTTTGACTCACTTGAGCTAATGAAGCATCTTGGTGAAAGACATGGGTTTAATTTAACAGATGAGCAATATGAAGAATTAAACTGGCTTTGGTATAAACCACTCTGTGACTTGGCAATAATAGAAGACGATATCGTAGAAACATTTACAAAGTTAAAATCGCTTGATCTAAAACTTGGTATTATCTCAAATACATTCGTACATGGTTCGAGCCTTGATAGGCATCTCAAATCGATTGGGCTATTAGAGTTTTTTGATGTTAGATTATACTCCTGCGATTTTGCATACAGAAAACCAGACACCAGAATATTCCTTGACGCGGCAGAGTTGATAGGCGAAAAACCAAGCCAAATACTTTTCGTAGGCGACAGACTCGACACCGACGTAAAAGGCTCGCTAACCTCTGGAATGACAAGCGTACTAAAAAAATCACACGCAAACGCGAAGAAGAAAGCCCCAACTGGAGTATTTAGAATTGAGAGATTATCCCAACTGCCAGAGTTGGTAGAAAAACTAAAATAAGGACAAGTACGTTCAGCCAAAGGCTAGTTGCAACTGCCCCTACAGTTAAAAGGTTAGAAATTCTGACTCTCAAGCGCTAACCAACGTCAATCTGCACTCCAGATAAAATGTTTTTATGTTTTTAATTTTGCCTTAAACTGCCATTTTGCTATAATACCTGCGATTTAATCAATCTAAACAAACTAAATTTCAGGAGCAGATAATGGCGATTGCGGCCTATCAAAAATGTATAAATCCAGCCTGCGAAGCTGAGTTTGATACTAATCAAGCTATATTTAAATGCCCAAAATGTGGAGATTTACTAGATATACGCTACGATTGGAATAAAGTAGAAGTGCCAAATAAGTTGAGTGATTTTGGTAAGAGATGGGCTACTAGAGACAATAGGCTAGATTTTTCTGGTGTTTGGCGCTTCCGCAACCTACTTGATTTTTGCGCAGACGAGTATAAAGTCTCAATCGGCGAGGGCCAAACCCTTCTCCAACGTAACGATAAAATTGCAGCCGCTATCGGTATGGATGCTGGCTGTGTTCATCTTGAATATGAGGGAATGAACCCGTCTGGGTCTTTCAAAGATAATGGTATGACTGCTGCTCTTAGCCATGCAATGATGATAGGTGCAAAATCCTGTGCATGTGCTTCAACTGGAAACACAAGCGCAGCGGTTGCTCTCTACGCCCATAGCTGCGGTTTAAAATGTACTGTATTTATTGGCTCTGGTAGAATTGCCTTTGGCAAACTCTCTCAAGCTATGGATTACGGCGCACACACAATCCAGATTGCTGGAGATTTTGATGACTGTATGAAGCAGGTTCAAGATGTTTGTAGCGAACTTGGCATCTACCTCTTAAACTCTTTAAATCCATTTAGGCTTGAGGGTCAAAAAACTATAATGTACCGCATTATGGAAGGCTTAAATTGGGAAGTTCCAGATTGGATAGTTGTCCCTGGTGGTAACCTTGGAAATTCAAGCGCTTTTGGAAAGGCTTTCGCCGAGCTTCTTGAGCTTGGGCTAATCAAGAAAGCTCCAAAGCTAGCGATAATCAATGCAAGTGGAGCGAAAACCCTCTCTTACCTTGTCAACGATAGAAAACTCACCTGGAACAATGGTGATGTCAATATGACTGAGATAAACGCTCTATACTCAGATTATACAGCTAAGAACTTCTCGCCGCGAACATGCGCATCTGCAATAGAGATTTCAAGACCTGTCAATCTTAAGAAATGCCTGCGCGCATTGGATACCTGCGGTGGAGCTGTAATTGACGTACCAGACAATGAAATTCTAGATGCAAAGGCAATGATTGGAAAGTACGGACTTGGATGCGAACCTGCTAGCGCTGCAACAATCGCTGGACTAAAACACCTTATCGCTGATGGCACAATCGATAAGAGTGCTAGAGTTACCTGCGTACTAACTGGTCATGTACTAAAAGACTCTGACGCCACTGTAAACTACCACAAAGACGAAGCCGGCGAGTTTAGCAACCCTCCTGTAGAGGTAGCGAACAATCTCGACGACATTATCAAGCTCGTAACAGGATAAGAAT
>WGDE01000103.1 GCA_015493385.1 Phycisphaerae bacterium | reverse complement strand
TATTCAGGTCTAAAATCATGGCCCCACATACTCACACAATGCGCTTCGTCTATGGCAACAAATGAAATTTTGAGCCCGCTAAGCTCTTCTAGGAAATTCCCCATTAAGAGCCTCTCTGGCGAGAGGTAGAGAAGTTTGAGCTCTGATGCTCTTAGCCGCCGAAAAACCTCCGCTTGGTCGTAACTGCTAAGCGTAGAATCAAGCCGCGCAGCCGCAACGCCGCACTCAACGAGAGCGTCCACTTGGTCTTTCATGAGTGAGAGTAGCGGAGAAACAACGATAGCCACACCATCGCTAACAACCGCCGGAACCTGATAGCATAGAGATTTTCCGCCTCCAGTTGGCAAGACTACAACCGAGTCAGTGCCTTCGACCACCAACTTCATAGCCTCTTCTTGCAGTGGTCTAAAACTATCGTAGCCCCAGTATTTCAATAACGCTTCTTTTATCTTTTCCATAGCCGGATATAATATCAATTTTGCTCTACATTTGCACTAGCAAAGTATATGCTTTTTACTTGCTAACTGACATTGTCTGTGTTTAGATGAAGGTTGTTATTTTTTTATTGAAGTAGCAAAAAGATATAGAACAAATTATATTCAGAGCTGTATATTTACAGATATACAATAATCGAAAGGAATAAATATGCTTAGAACTGCAAACCCTGTTATGAGTAGAGGATTTGGCAACAAAACTAACAGTTTTGCCCAGAGTTACAATACAGTATCTTCTGATACAATGACGATTAACGGAACAATCTCCAAGACAGGACTACTATTGCTAATAGCAACTCTCAGCGGCGCGTTTGTATGGGGAAGATTTCAAAGTAGCGTCGACATTGAAACAGGTTTGCCAGATATAAACTCGATTACAGGGTTGATGATGCTAGGCGCGTTTGGTGGATTTGGCGTAGCGTTAATCACTATATTCAAACAACATCTCTCTCCTATCACTGCTCCAATTTACGCAGCTTTGGAGGGTTTATTTTTAGGCGGTATCTCTGCGATGTTTGAGATCAAATACCCAGGTATCGTTGTAAATGCCATCTTGGCAACGCTTGGCGTATTGGTCGTTATGCTAGTGGCTTACCGAAGCGGTGTGATAAAGGTGACTGAAAGATTCAAAATGGGCATTGTCGCTGCTACTGGCGGAATTGCTGTAGTTTATCTTGTTAATATGGTCATGGGATTTTTTGGCCACCAGATGAGCATCATCAGTGGTTCTAGCAATATGGCAATCCTTTTTAGTGTTGTAGTTTGTATTGTTGCTGCACTAAATCTGGTTATGGATTTTGATATCATCGAAACAGGTGTGCAAAATGGGGCTCCAAAATATATGGAATGGTATGGAGCTTTTGCCTTGATGGTAACTCTAGTTTGGCTCTACATTGAAATACTAAGATTGCTATCGAAAGTTAATAGACGCTAAGAAATGATTAAATCCAACCCTTAGAAAAAAGAAAACCGCCCATTGAGATTCAGTGGGCGGTTTTTTTATTATTTTAGCGCAAAAAAAATGCCCAGGACTGGAGTCGAACCAGCACTCCCTATACGGGAACTAGCCCCTCAAGCTAGCGCGTCTGCCTATTCCGCCACCTGGGCAATCTGAGCTGAGGATTTTATACAAAATCGCTAGTTAATCAAGCTTTTTTTAATCAAAGATGCAATATTCTCAAAACAATCATCATTTCCTCCAATACTTTGCAAGAAAACGATCAAGCTGGTTTGCAAATTTTTGCACGTCTCGCTTCGAGAATGAGGATGGCCCGCCAGTATCTACACCACTGCTGCGCAGCTGATCAAGGAAATCACGGGTTGCGAGTCTCTCTTTAATTGTTTCTCTATCGAGAAGTTGCCCGCGCGGGTCTATAGCGCAGCAACCTTTGTCAACAACTCTATCGGCAAGCGGAATATCTGCGGTAATGACAAGGTCGCCTTGAGCTAATATCTCCACAATCTTATCATCTGCAACATCAGCTCCAGCGGCAACCGCGATACTCGTGAATAAATCAGATTCTGGAACTTTTATATAAGAATTAGCAACCATAACGAGCTCTATAGCTTCTCTTCTAGCCGCACGGAATAAAACAGTCTTAATATCATTGGGCAGAGCGTCTGCATCAACCAAGATTCTCATGAAAACTCCAGATAAAAATAGTAATAATATGAAAATGTCATATTGAAAAAACGTCTCTCTTCTCTAAGCTTAGAGGTTCCCTTAGATATTATGCAAATTATGAGAATCACTCAAGCTTATTATATAAGGGCCCTATACCCCGCACATCCTGCTATTTGGGATATCAAAACTTTACTATAACAATTCGCTTGCTCTGGTAGATAGAATCATGTAGTATTGTAATGCTGGAAAAGTTCTAACTATAATAATTGGGTGAATTTTTTAAGGAGGCATTCTCTGTGGCAACTAGTGAGATTCGCAACATTATTTTCCTCGGACACGGCAGTTCGGGAAAAACTTCAATCGTCGAGGCAATTCTACACAAAACGGGCATTACAAATCGTCTAGGCAATGTCGATGACGGCACCACCGTTAGCGACTACGACGACGAAGAAAAACACAGGAAGCATTCAATTCAAGCTTCAATCACGCACACCAACTACAAAGGCAAGCAAATTAATATGGTCGATTCTCCGGGCTACCCTGGTTTTGTTGGTCCAGCTTTGCAAGCCATTGATGCAGTTGAAACAGCAGCAATCGTAATAAACGCTTCGTCTGGAATAGAAGTTAACACTCGTAAATATTTCGAGGCGGCAGATAAGGCTGGGTTAGTCAAAATTATCATTATCAATAAGATTGATTCTGACAATGTAGACTTCAACGAACTAGTCAGTAACATTCAAGAGACGTTTGGCAAGCAATGCAGATGCGCAAACCTACCTTCAGTAGATAAGAAGAGTATCATTGACTGCGTTGGTAACGACCAAGGTGAATCATTTAAAGATGTCGCGAAAGTGCACACGAACCTCATAGAAAGCATTATTGAGGCAGATGATGAGCTAATGGAAGCGTATCTTGGCGGCGAAGAAGTTTCTAAATCAAAAATCGAAGAAGTGTTTGTCAAAGCGATGCTTGAGGGTTGTATTACTCCTATCGTCTTTACAGACGCAAAAGATGAGATTGGCATTGATGAGCTTTTGGAGATGATATATGAAAGCGCTCCTGCACCAAACCAAGAAGAACACAGCGACCTAATAGATGGCGATAATGTAACACACATAACCCCAGACCCAGCCGGACCACTCGCTGCTTTAGTATTTAAGGTTGGCCTTGACCCTAAATCTCATATGAAATACGCATATATCAGAGTCATAAGTGGAACTCTAAAGAGCGACACACCTATGTATCACAATACGGACAAGAAGCCTATACGCCCTGGCCATATTCTAAGACCACAAGGCGCCGGCTACGATGAAATTGAGGCTGGTATCGCAGGCGATATTATTTGTCTGGCAAAAATCGAAGAACTCAAATATGGCGACTTACTCCATGATGGTTCACTCAAAGGTTCATTTAAGTTGGTAGAGCTTCCAAAACCGATGTTCTCTCTAGCGTTAGAACCAGCTTCTAGAGGCGATGAGACAAAGATTGGCCAAGCTCTTGATAGACTTGCCGAAGAAGACTTATGCTTTACCTATTCACATAACAAACAGACCAAAGAGCTAGTCGTTAACGGGCTTGGCGATTTGCATCTACGCGTTATGCTATCAAAGCTCGAGAACGAGTTTAAGGTTAAAGTTACAACTAAACAGCCAAAGATTCCATACCGCGAAACAATAACTGGAAAGGCTGATGGTCACTATAAGCATAAAAAGCAGAGTGGTGGCTCAGGTCAGTTTGGAGAGGTCTATCTTAGAGTCGAACCGGGAGAAAGAGACCAGGATCCATCATTGCAAACAAGCTGGGACATATTTGGCGGCTCTATTCCAGGCCAGTTCGAGGCTCCAATCATAAAAGGTATTCAAGATGTAATGGCAGATGGCGTTATAGCTGGATATCCAATGCAGGATGTTAAGGTAAGTATCTACGATGGCAAGCACCACCCAGTAGACTCCAAAGAAGTTGCGTTTAGAGCCGCTGGTAAAGGAGCCTTTATTGATGCAGTCTCCAAAGCAAAACCAGTCTTACTTGAGCCTGTTGTAAATATGGACATAACAGTTCCAAGTGAGTTCATGGGTGACATAACTGGCGATATTGCCGGTAGGCGTGGTCGCATACAGGGTCAGGATATGCTAACTGGAAATATGATTGTAATTAAGGCGGCTGTCCCGCTAGCAGAGGTCTCTAGTTATAATAGCCAGCTAAAGAGTATCACTGGTGGTAGAGGCAGCTATTCAATGGAACTTAGCCATTACGACCCAGTTCCACCTAATGTACAAAAGAAAGTAATTGAAGAATATCAAAAAGAAAAAGAAGCAAGTTAATCTAATAAAAAAGACCGGTTTAAAAAGCCGGTCTTTTTTTTTGTTGGTAAAACTTGGACTGGTGCGTTCGACCTTCGGCCGGTTGCAGGTGTCCCTGTTTTACTAAAAGCGCAGTCTCTCAATCTTTGCCTGAATTAATTTTGCTACGAGTATAACATAGTCCAAATCAGGCAGGCCGTAGCGTCCGGTTTCTTTAGTGTTATCAATATAGATACATGCTATTGCTCTATGATTTGAAACTACCGGAACGATTAGGCAGGATTGATACCCTTGATCGGCTATTTCGACTGGCATATTGGGAACTAGAGTGTAATTGCAAGAACGAATGGCATCGATGATATGATCTTTTAGGACAAGCTCATCTATTATAACCTTCTGGGTATTAGTCTGTTTGCCAAACTGGTATTTAATTTCATGGGTAACAGGTTCTACAATCCCCAACCAAACATGCGCTGCGCTCATCTGTTTGCGCAGACTTGCCACAATTTGGTCTATGAAATCTGTACTCGTTTGAACATGGCACATAGCAACACAAAAGTCTTTCAAGCCATCAATACGTTTAGGCAGTATTTTTATTGCGGGAGAGTCTTCTCTGTCTATACGCCTCGTTATCGTTTGCGCTTCATACATCATCTCGCCACTTATCGTATCCTCAAGAGATACTGCCTGTGTTGCAGTAGGCTCTTGTGTAAAGTCAATCTTCAATTGATACGAACCGATAGCGACTAAATCACCAGCTTTGATATGACTCTTATGGATTGGGTTACCATTTAGAAATGTTTTGTTAGGTGTGTCAAGGTCTTGAATAAACCACTCATGTTCTGTATTGAAGATTACAGCATGTTGCCTTGAAACGGTTGTATCTTGGAGAAAAATCTGAGACCCTAGCTGACGACCTATGTAAATAGGACCTCGCCTAAATCTATACTCATTATCTTTTTGACCATTTCGACTCAATACAATATGCATTCAACATTCCCCCAATATTCCTAGTCACTATAACATAACTATGTTTATTATCCAAGAAAGGGAACGTAAAGTCAAGCAGTCAAAGAATAAAACAACCCTATAAAACTGCCATTAGCACAAATAAGGATTTCCTATATCCATGCTAATGGCAGTTAAGAGACGACATATCTCTAGTCAGATATCATTTCAAAATGATGGTTTAACCTCATAGTTCTAAACAACGCAAAAATATCGCTACTAGGGTTTTTAATTGCTAATTTGCCACCATTAGCTCTTAGTTGATTATGTATCGATATAAGCACTCCAAGACCTACCGAATCAATCATTTCGACACCTTCTAAGTCAATCACAATACCATTAACTCCAGATGCCACAACGGCCTCTAGCTCTGATTTAAATTCGTTCGTCATACCAGCAACAATATCCCGCGCAGGAGACACACTTACGCACTCTTGCACATTTACAACTTGACTCATGATTCAACTCCTGATAAAGCCATTATATTTTTAACTAAGACTACTTCATTGCCTCGTTCATTATATTCGACTCGCGTCGCATAAAGGTTCATTATAGGAAGACCTCTTCCGGAGGTACTTGATAAATCAACTTCTTCTTGAGCCTGCTTTCTCCAATCAAATCCAGACCCTTGGTCGCTAATCTTCACAATCAGCTCAAACCCCTCAAACCACATTTCACACTGGACGCGTTTTTTAGTATCATTTCCACTTCCATGAACGATTGCATTTATTAAAGCTTCCCTTATCAATAGAATGATATCAAAATCTTTAACGACGTTCATACCAGTAAGAAAATGACGGACCTCTTTGCAAACATCATCTATCTTTTTAACATCTGCATTTAGATAAATATTGAGGCGACCAGGATTTTTAGTAATATCAATCATACTCATACTTGGCACCCCAGAAGAACAATATCATCCTCTACAGGACCAAATATTGAGATCATCTCATCATTAATATTCAATATTGAATCATTAAGTTCTAGATGATAACTATTCTTACATACAATGCGCAGCCTATCTAATGCTGCAGCTCTAGAGTAGAAAGATGAAGAACATCTCTCATAAATACCGTCTGTGAAAAAATAAAATCTATCCCCTTCGCAAACTTTCATCTCTTCTGAGCCAATGACAATCTCTTCAAAAGCACCAATAACATCACCGCTAGACTCTACCAACCTCGAAGTACCATTAGCTCTAACGTGTACAACAGGAGGATGCCCCGCATTTGAAATTAGCATCTTCATATTAACTCTATCAAGCAGAGCATACACTGCTGTGGCGTATTCATTACTACGCAAGAGGGTTGCCATACCAGTATTTAATCTACTCAAGAGCAGATCTGGATTTCTTAATAAACCGAGATTTTGTCTGAATATTGCTTTTAGTGCTGGAGTGGCAAATGCGGCACCAAGGTCATGTCCACTAAAATCAGACACTAAATATGCGAAACAACCGTCCCCTGTTGAGACAACATCATAATAATCACCGCCGGCCTCGCATATTGGGGAATAATAGACCGCAAATTTTGCTTCCGGAAAATTCTCTGGTTTTATAAGCAAATTTTGCTGTGCACTGCGTACTAGATTTAGTTGATGATTTTTTGTAGCTATTACACTGCGTGCTTGCATTGATTGTCGAAGATGCGATTTTGTGCGTGCGATAATTTCGCTACGGCTGTATGGCTTAGTTATATAATCAACAGCTCCCAGCTCTAGGCCGCGCACCTTACTATTAACTCCTGTAATTCCACTTAAAAAGACAACAGGAATTTGGGCTGTTTCCGGCTTATTTGTTAGAGTTTCGCAAACATCAAACCCGTCCATGCTAGGCATCAAAACATCAAGAAATATCAGATCTGGTTGATTTATTGTCGCCATTTCGATACAGTCTAGGCCATCTCTGGCAGTGATAGTATCGAAACCATGAACCTTGAATATATTCTCAAGCATAGTGATGCTGACAAGGTCATCATCTGCTATAAGCAAGAGGGGTTTATGCCTTGTTTCTCTATTTTGATTAATTGTATTTAGACAGGTTAGCATAGACTAATAGGTCACTCTATCAAGAATTTCCATCCATCCCTCAGTTGCGACAATTTCTTTTAATATATTAAATTCTTTATCAACAGTTTCAGCTAACTCATCAAGCCTAATCTTGTTTGATTCTTTCGCAGCCTTTTCAATTTCTTTTGCTATTCTACCAAGATTATTAGCACTAACCGTATACGCAGCGCCCTTCACCGAATGCACAAGCTTTAAGAGCCTATCTATTTCTCCAGAATCAATAGCAAGCAATATTTCATCTACCCGCGCAGCAGTATCACTAATAAAGATTTCAATCAGATGAGAGACAAACTCTTTTTCATTATCCACGCGTTCTAGAAGCTCTGACCAAAAAATGTGCTCTAATCCATATTTCTCAATATAGCCGATATCGATATTTGTTTCATCTTGGTTTAGATGCATATACTACCTTTAAAGCTCTTAAATCCAATATTTAAAGTTATCTTTAGACATAACAACTCTTCTTACCTTCTGATATCGGCTAGCAAAACCAAACGATTAACAATGAATTCTCACTTACTGACAATCCCCTTTAGAAGCCCAATAATCCACTTATAAACAAACAACATAGCTGAGATAGGTCCTATAACGACACCGTACCTGCACAAACTACTGTACATGCAATCTTCTCTAAGATGAAAGCAGACGACGCTAACGGAAAAGAAAGGGCAACCACAAGGGATGCCCCTGCTGTTTTGGTTTTCTGTTGAGTAGCTATGAAAAAAAAGCATTTTAGAACGCAATTTACTTGATTTCCTCCAAGATAATGTGTAAATTACTTCACTCTTGATGCAGACAAACCGCATCAAGCTCTTTAGAGAAGATATAAGGATGAGTGACCGAGTGGCTGAAGGTGGCGGTCTTGAAAACCGTTGTGCAGAAATGTACCGTGGGTTCGAATCCCTCCTCATCCGATTATTAAAAGACGCTATGCGAAAGCATGGCGTCTTTTTTTTTTAGGAGGAGGGGTTCGAACACACGTGTATTTTGCGATAGCTAAATACACCCAAGTGGGGTTGACACAAAGAGCCGCGAGGCAAAGCCGAGCGAATCCCTCCTCATCCGATTATTAAAAGACGCTGTGCGAAAGCATAGCGTCCTTTTTTTTAGTAGGAGGGGTT
>WGDE01000102.1 GCA_015493385.1 Phycisphaerae bacterium | reverse complement strand
ATTTTTTAAGAGTTCTTGCCAATGGCAATAGCTATCTAGTTATAACACAGCCAGCAGCTCGAGGGGCTGTTCTAGATTTGATTGAAAAATGTAAGTCTAAGTTTTCTCTGGCGAAGGTTGATGTTGCAGACCAAACCCACAAGACGGCTATGGTGGGTATATGTGGTCCAAAAGCTTTTGGAGCATTGAGTAATATTCTTCCGCTGGATATTAGTGGAATAGAGCCCGATTCGGTTGAGAAATTTAATTTCTTTATGATGAATATTACGGTTCTGCGTTCCAATTGGCTTGGCATTGAATCTATAGAGTTAATATGCCCTAGCTCAGCAGCCAAATTTGCAGGTGGCGCTATTGAAAAATATCACGAAAGAGAGGGGATTACTCCAGCGGGAATGGAAGCTCTAAAATCTCTAATTCTAGAGAAGTACCCTTTTGAGAATATTTCAGGGACATCTAGCAAGAAAATTAAACCTGCTGATGCAAGCCTTGAAAAACTACTTGATATGGATAAAGATTTTTATGGTAAGGCCGCGCTTGTGTAGGTATGTGTTGTTATTTTGTTAATAGTTCTACACTTTAGTTCTGTTGAGCTTCGCAAGTGTAGATAAAAAATCTGAGGTAGTTAATGTTTGCTGTTATTAGTGATATACACTCAAATATTGAGGCCCTTAATGTTGTATTAGCCGACATTGAGCAACGTGGAATCAAGACGATATACTGTCTTGGTGACGTGCTAGGCTATGGACCAAACCCTAAAGAGTGTCTTGATTTGATTATTGAAAAGACAGAGTTGTGCGTTATGGGTAACCATGACTATGCGGTTCTTTACGAGCCAACCAATTTTAATCTAGGAGCCGAACAGGCGGCATATTGGTGCCGTGAGATACTTGAGTCCGAACCAGACGCTGTGCTTCGTGAAAAAAGATGGCAATTTTTAGGTTCTCTCTCTATGCGCAGCTCAATATCCCTAGAGCTTGATGGGGTTAAGGCTAATATAGACTTAGTGCATGCTTCTCCGCGTAGACCAATCAATGAATATATCTTTCCTGATGATGTCTTTACGTCTCCATCGAAAGTTACAACTCTTTTTGATAAGATTAAACATGTTTGTTTTATTGGTCACACGCACCTTCCTGGAGTGTTTCTCGATGATCCAGATTTTTACACGCCAGACGAGCTTGGAGAGTCATATCCTATAATTCCAGACGAAAAGGCTATTATAAATGTTGGTTCTGTAGGGCAACCTAGAGATAGAGACCCAAGGGCTAGCTATGCTTACGTTGAGGGTAATCAGGTTAAGTTCGTAAGGCTAGAATATGATTTTAAAAAGACCTCAGATAAAATCTATGAAATTGAGAAATTAGATGATTTCGAAGGTGATAGGCTCTTTGACGGGCGTTAATTGAATCTAACCATGATGGTTATAGTTTTAGTATTTAAGGATATTATGAAAACAAAAATAATTATTGCACTCCTACTGGTTGTTTTTCTAGGCTACTGTGGAGTCGAAATTAATAAATCTGGAGTTGTAGAGTCTTTGCAGAATTCTCATAGGTTAGCTATCTCCCTAGCCAGTGAAGTTGCTAATCATAGCGACAAGAGTAATGTTGTAGATTTAACTCAAAAGCAGCAACCATTGCAAAAAAGCCAGCTCGATCTTACAGGTCTTAGCGCAAAAACAGAAGCTTCGCGAGTTGTAACACTTGGTTCGATAGATAAAGATTCAAATTTCCCATTCGAGTTGGATATTACAAATAATGGCGCAGCTATAGAATATGCTAGATTACGTGATTTTAGCAGTAGAACAAACAAGAAAGAGCCTTTAGTGGTTCTTTCTCCTGTTGATGATTATGATGGGTCGAGAAAACTTTCTTTAGCGAGCTCACGCTTGACGTTTATCGATCAAGCCAAAAGTGCTCCTCTTGGAAAGCTCGGCTGGCAGATTGGTGATAAGAAGGTTGCCAACGATGGAAGTGAGAGTGTTGAGCTTAGAGCCACTCTATTTACTGATAAGGTTGGCAATGTCGTTGAAATTGTTAAAACGTTTAGGGTAGTCCCTAATCAAGACTATATTGAGTGCGATATAAAATGCGAGAATCTAAGTAGCGATCAACTTAATCTTTCTTTTGATCTTCAAAGTCCAGTTGGTTTTGCAAAGGAAGCAGTTAGATCTGACGGTAGAAAAACTACTGTAGCCTATGAGTACAAAGGAGAGATTGAGAGTGACCGTTTTGGTTTGGTCAATTTGCGTAAATATAAAATTGGAAGCATAAATGGCGATAAAAAATCATATGAAAAGATGGTCTTTGATAGGCCATTGGACTCTAAAGTAATTTGGGCATCAACTGCTAATAAATACTTCGGTGCAATCCTATGGCTACAACCAGGAGAGATAACAGCCGAGACTCTACTAGTAGACCGCGGCGAGTATTATGACAGTAAGCTAAGAAAAGGGTTTGACGCAAAGAATCAACCCAAGACTGACGGCAGTGAGAATATTGGCTTTACAATGCAACTCTATGGTGTTCATTTATCAGCCGGAGAGAGTAAAACATACAACTTCAATATGTATCTTGGTCCAAAAGAAAAGGGAATCTTCGAAGATAATCCTATATACAACAAGCTAGGTTTCATACAGGCTATTGACTTTAGGATGTGCCTTGGTAATCTATTTAGGCCTCTCTCGTTCTGGATTCTTGGTTTTATGAAGATTCTACATGTTGTAATTCCAAATTATGGTTTGGTGATTATCGTACTCGTTCTAATTGTTCGTGCTCTGCTTCATCCACTGACCAAAAAAGGTCAGGTTTCGATGATGAATATGAGCAAGCTTGCCCCTAAGATGGAAGCTCTTAAGGCAAAATATGCTAATAATAAACCAGAGCTGAATAGAAGGATGATGGAGCTGTATCGTGAAAATGGCGCATCACCGATGCTAGGTATTCTACCTATGCTTATACAGATGCCAATATGGGTTGCCCTTTATTCTGCTATATATGCAAGTATTGATTTACGTGGAGCAGAATTTCTGCCAGTTTGGATTACAGACTTATCTTCACCAGATGCGTTGTTCCATTTTAAAGCATTTACCATTCCATTGCTTGGTATTCAGATAGATTCATTTAATCTCTTGCCGGTACTTCTTGGTGTGGCGATGTATCTTCAGCAAAAGATGATGCCTTCAGCATCTGCGTCAACTACTTCAAATCCTCAGATGGCTCAGCAACAAAAGATAATGCAGATAATGATGCCTATTATGATGTTTGTATTCCTCTATAAGGCACCTAGTGGATTGAATCTCTACATTATGTCGAGTGTTTTTGGAGGTGTTATAGAACAGAAGATTATCCGTAAACATCTAAAAGAGAAGCAAGAGTTGGAATCTATTGGTAAAATTCCAGTAACTAAAAAGACTGGCGGAAAGGCCAAAAAGAAGAAAGCTAAGCCACTTTATAAGAATGGTATGTAAGGGGGCTTCAATATTTTATAAATTCCAAAAGGGTCTGTTTCCTATAAGAGAACAGACCCTTTTTTAGTTAGGCTATTCAATAGGGAATCAAAACAAATCTAATCTTCATGGCGGAAATCTTTTTCGTTTATGCTTCTTCTATTCAAACAATTGGGCAATCAATTATTTTTGCGCATTAAAAAAGGTTTTGTTGCAAGCAACAAAACCTTAAGTTTTTAAGTATCGAATCTAATCGATAATGGTTACGCAGGTCTTACGTTAGTTGCGCAAGGACCTTTTTTGCCTTCACCAATCTCAAATTCAACCTTTTGGTTGTCATCAAGTGTTGCATAACCGTCAACCTTGATTTCTGAGAAGTGAACAAATAGATCATCGCCACCATCATCTGGAGTGATAAAACCGAAACCTTTTGTTGAATTAAACCATTTTACTGTACCTGTACTCAATTTGCTTCTCCTTGGTCATTTGACCTAAAAGCATGACCCTCAAAATTCTGTTAATGGAAGTTTAATCTCCTGAGAGCTACAGAAACAAACTTCACTGAAAGCCACTATACCAGTTAAAAGTACTGTTTCAATATAAAAATTCCACCAAATGCTTTTTCTTACGTATTTTTATCAATTTATTCGTGTTTTTTTTGAGATTTTAGGTCTTTTCAGTGAAAAAGTATCAAATATTAGATTTTGGGAATCTCTCATAGTTTTTTTGTCTAATCAAACTTACATTGGAAAGAATCAGTGTTGTCGTAATAGTCAAAGAATTCATTTAGTTGTTTAACTGTTGTTCTAGCCGTTGATAATGGTGGTAAATCTTCTCTTGAAAAGAATCTCACATCAGAAGTTTCATCGCTGCATGTAGCCTTGCCGCCTATTATTTCGCAGTGAAAGAATAACTTGTAGATATTGAATGGGTAAGGCAAGCTATGCCCTTGCTTGTCGCGGTCGTAAATGGCGAGGAGTCTAATTACCTTGGTTTTAAAGCCACTTTCTTCCCATATCTCTCTTATTACATTTTCGCTAGGGGTAAGCCCATTGTCGCACCAGCCTCCCGGTAGAGTCCAACCTCCATCGGCAATCTCACGCACGAGCAGTATTTTATTATCCTTAAATATAACCCCACGCGAATCAACCTTTGGAGTGGGGTAGCCAGTATCTTCTTGGAAGACATGTTGTATATGTTCTTTTTCGAGATTACTTTTGTTGGCAAGTATTTGAGCTGCGATTGATTCTATCTCAATAAAGCGGTCCCGCTGGAAATGGTTTTCGGCGTAGTTCTTGCCAGCTTGTGAAATTGATTTTAAATCTTTAACTATTTTTAGCCAATTTAATGTGTTCATATTTCTTCTCATTCTATTAATTCACTCTTTTAGTTCTACTATATTAAAGTAATTAGTTGATTGTGTAAAACATATGTTTTGCTATGAAGCCATTTGTGGCTATAATGTGCAGATTAGATATTTGTTATTCAAGTGCAACGGAATTGCTATGATCGCTCAAATTGAAGGTAAACTAATCTCTCTTGACCAGACATCTGCTCTGGTAAAGCTTGGTAATTTGTCGTACGAAGTTCTTTTGCCGGGGTATTGTATTTCTTTTCTCTCTGGAAAAATAAACCAGACAATAATTCTCTCTACAATGGAATATTATGAGGGTACTCCTGGTGGAGGCAATTTGATTCCTAGACTCGTCGGTTTTTTGACTACAGGGGAGAAAGAATTCTTTGCTAAGTTTACGAGTGTTAAAGGTATGGGGATTCGTAAAGGTCTAAAATCGCTGACAATCCCAATCCCAACAATAGCGGCGGCGATTGAGAATGGAGATGAGAAACTCTTAAAAACATTGCCAGGTGTTGGCAAAAGGCTTGCCCAGCATATTATCGCAGAGTTAAACGGCAAACTCGAGGCTTACGCTGCGCAGGCACAAGAGGGAGAGCTTGGGGCAGTTAAAACTGTCTCTACGGCTTCTAGTCTATCGCGTTATCAGCTTGAGGCATTGGAGATTTTAGTAGCTTGGGGCGAAAAGAGAAACGAAGCGATTGAGCTTGTCGAGCTTGCATGTGAGAGGCATCCAGATATTACGACTGCCGAAGAGCTTGTGCCGCTTGCATATCGAATGAAACAGGGAATTGAAGCCTAAAAGATAATAGAGGTTTTTATATATGGCAATAGATAGAGTACTAAGCGCCGAATCTGTTTCTACAGTTGAGGATAACTACAACAACGCATTGCGTCCGCACAGTCTTGCAGAGGTGATTGGGCAGCAGAATATTAAAGAGAAACTCTCGATTGCAATAGAAGCAGCCGCTCAAAGGAAAGAACCGCTAGAGCATATTCTTTTTTATGGACCTCCAGGGCTAGGAAAAACTACTCTAGCCAACGTTATTGCCTCTGAGATGGGGGCAAATATTAGAGTAACCTCAGGACCAGCACTAACCAAGCAGGGCGATGTGATGGGTTTGCTTAGCAATATCAGCACTGGCGACATTCTCTTTATCGATGAGATTCACAGGCTAAACACAACGGTTGAAGAGTTTATCTATCCAGCGATGGAAGACTTCAAGGTCGATTTTACCGTTGATAGTGGGCTTCACGCAAAGACGATTAATTTTCCGCTAAAGCGATTTACGCTTATTGGAGCAACAACCCGTGCTGGCATGCTCTCTTCTCCACTGCGCAGCAGGTTTGGAATGCTACACCACCTTGAATATTACAGTATTGAAGAGCTTAGTGAAATTGTCAGCAGAAGTGCTAGGCTTTTAAATCTAAAGAGCGAAGCAGGAGCCCTAGAGCTTATTGCCGCACGCTCTAGAAATACACCTAGAATTGCAAATAGACTATTAAAACGGGTAAGAGATTACGCGCAGGTCAAGGGAAGCGGCATTCTAACTCAAGATATTGTCGAAGCCTCATTGAAAATGGAGCGTATTGATAACTATGGCCTTGATGAGCTTGACAGGGCATTTCTAAACGCATTGATTAAAATATACGATGGAGGTCCTGCTGGAATTGAAGCAGTTGCCGCTACTCTTGGAGAAGAGAGAGATACTCTTGAAGATGTTGTAGAGCCATACCTACTTCAAATAGGCCTTTTGCGTAGAACAAAACGAGGTAGAGAAGCCACTAGAGATGCATATAAACATCTTGGGATTGAATATCCGGCAAATAAGAGTATCTAAAAGTATAAAACCTTAAAAGACTTTCCACCGTGCAGAGCATTCTATATTCCAATTTGAGTTATATGACGTAGCCAGCCGCTCATTTTGACGTCATCGCCAAAGAGTTCTGTTTTGCTGTAGAAGAGAGGCGGTATCTCGGGTATATCATCTAGTTGCGTGGTTATATTTGTGTCGCCTTTGCCGGCTAGAAGTTTTGGTGCAATATAAACAATTACTTCATCAGCTAGATTCTCTCTCAAGAATGAGCTGATGACTTTTGCGCCTCCCTCAACTAGGAGCCGCTGAATATCTCTTTTACCAAGTTCACTAAGAAGCTCGCCAAGATTGCAATAGCCGTCTTTTTGTGGCAATGCTATAACCTCTCCACCTTTTTCTATGATTTTGGAGACCTTTTGAGCGTTATCCTCTAGAGATTTTTGAGAAGTTACAACTAGCAACCCAGATTTATCAATCGTTTTTATAAGCTTGGATTCTAGTGGAATTCTAAGGTTGCTATCCAATACGATGCGCAGTAGATTTTTACCTTTGCTTGGTCTTGGTGTTAGAGTAGGGTCGTCTTTTAGGAGTGTATCAATACCTATTAAAATCCCCTGACAGCTGCGTCTTAGTTTATGACAATCTTTTCTGCTAACGTCATTTGATATCCATCTCTCGTCTGGACCCATTCTATCGGCTGAGAGTTTGGCGTCTATTGTTTGTGCCCATTTTAATATTACCCATGGCTTCGCACTGATAGCTTGCTTTATAAAGCCAGGATTGAGTAGTTGCGCAGCTTTATTACAAGCGCCAAGAGTTACTTTTATTCCTGCTTCTTCTAGTTGCTTGATTCCTTTACCGCTAACTTTTGCGCTTGGGTCCTCCATGGCAACAACAACCTTCGCAATCTGTGCATCTATTATAGCATTAGTGCAAGGTGGTGTTTTCCCGCTGTGGCAGCATGGTTCTAGAGTTACACACATGGTTGCGCCTTTGGGGTCGTTTCCCCGTCGTTTACAGTCTGCTAGGGCGTTTATCTCGGCGTGTGCCTCGCCGTATTGTTTGTGCCAACCTTCGCCTATGATTTGAGAGTCTTTTACGATTACGCAACCAACCATTGGGTTCGGTTCAACTGCGCCGAATCCTCGCTTGGCAAGTTCTATTGCTTTGAGCATGAAATCTTTATTTTTAACTCTTAGAGCCATTTAAACCTCATCTTTAATCATATCTTCAAACTCTTCTTCTGTTACAACCCTTACTCCAAGCTTGTTTGCCTTCTCAAGTTTTGAGCCGGCATTTTTTCCAGCTATAACGAAGTCTGTTTTTTTGCTAACACTCGAAGAGATTTTGCCACCATTTTCTTTGATTGTTTGCTTTATACTCTCTCTAGTAAAATTCTCAAGAGTACCAGTCGCAACGATAACCTTGCCTTTGAGAGAGTCCGAATATTTTTTCTTTTCTATTGTAGGCTCAACCCCACACTCAAGCATCTCTTCTATCATCTTGCGATTTTCTTCAAGAGCAAAGAAGTTTGCAATACTCTGCGCTATTATGGGGCCGATCTGCTCAATTTCTTCAAGCTCTTCAGCTGTTGCAGTCATTATAGCTTCTAGAGTTCCCATCGCATTTGAAAGAACCTCTGCATTTTGAGCGCCAACGTGCCTTATACCGAGTGCGCAGACCAGTCTCCACAGTGGGCGTTTCTTGCTCTTCTCAATCGCTTCTAGAATATTCTGGGCACTTTTTTGCCCCATTCGGTCTAGATTTATTATATCGAAAAGTGTTAGCTTGTAGATGTCGGCAAAAGTTTTCACCAAGCCCTTGCTAACAAACTGTTCAATAACGGCAGGGCCAAGATTCTCAATATCCATCTGAGATCTTGCTACAAAGTAGATGAGTTTCTCTTTTAGTCTTGCAGGGCAGTCTTTGTTATTGCATCGCAGAGATACCCCTTCTTTGTCTTTCCTAACTTCGCCGCCACATTCGGGGCATTTAGTTGGGATAGCAAACTCCTGCGCAAAAATACTGCGTTCGCCGTCAACAACTCGCATTACCTGTGGAATAATCTCTCCTGCCTTTTCAACCACAACAGTGTCGCCAACTCTAATATCTAATCTTTTAATCTCATCAAAATTATGCAAACTAGCACGCTTGACAACCGTTCCAGCAAGTTTGACAGGTTTAAAGTTCGCCACTGGGGTGAGTGCGCCAGTTTTACCAACTTGAATATCGATAGATTCAATGATTGTTGTAGCCTGTTCGGCGGGGAATTTGAAGGATATACACCATTTTGGTGAGCGGGCGGTTGTGCCTAATTTTTCTTGCTGCGCGAAGCTATTAACCTTTATAACCATCCCATCAATCTGGTAGTCAAGTTCGTATCGTTTTGTCTCCCAGCTATTACAGATTTCTATAACCTTCTCAATATCACTAACTTTTTTTGTGTGTGGATTGAGCGGCAATCCAAACTCTTTTAGTTTCTTGAGTGATTGATAATGGTCTTTAGAATTCCCTATTGCCTCTGCTGTTGAATATGTGAAGAAGGAAAGATTTCTGCTTGCTGTAATTCTAGGATCTAGAAGTTTGAGCGAACCTGCCGCAGCATTTCTAGGGTTTGCAAAGAGATTTTCGCCAGCTTCAGATCGCAATTGGTTAAGTGATGCAAAAGATTTCTTTGGCATATAAACTTCGCCGCGTACCTCTAATAATTCCGGCGGTGTTTTTTTGCTATTCAATCTAAGTGGAATCGATTTTATCGTACGAACATTACTGGTAACATCGTCTCCCGTTTCTCCGTCGCCTCTAGTGGCCGCTTGGGTTAGAATGGAGTCCTGATATGTTAGACTCATCGCAAGCCCGTCAATTTTCAGCTCCACAACATACTCAATATCTTCATCTTCGAGCTGTTTTCTTATTCTTTGGTCAAAACCTCTAAGCTGCTCAGGATTGTATGTGTTATCAATGCTGAGCATTGGGCTGTTGTGTTTGATTTGATTGAAGCTCTTTATCGGTTTGCCTGAGACTCTCTGAGTAGGGGAGTCTGTTGTTATTAGCTCAGGATGTTTGGCTTCAAGTTCTTTGAGTTTGCTAAACAGATTGTCGTAGTCGTAGTCCGAGATTTCAGGCTTATTTGAGACATAGTAGAGACTGTCATGATGGTTAATCTCTTCTCTTAGCTTCTCGATTTGCTTTGAGAGTTCTGAACTCATTGCTGTGTCATCCTGTGCAAACTATATTGTATTAATAAATTAAGGGAACCATTAGTCGTTGAGCCATCTTGCGTTGCTAAGGTCGTAATCGGCAATTTCATTTTCATCAAAATATAGAGCGATTTCATATTTTGCAGATTCAAGGCTGTCTGAACCATGTACTAGATTGAAGCCTTTGGTGCAGCTAAAGTCGCCTCTGATTGTTCCTGGCTTCGCATCTTGAGCGAATGTTGCACCCATTATCTTGCGGCTTAGCTCTATTATATTATTGCCTTGCCACACCATTGCCATAATCGCAGACGATGAGAAGTTTTTACATAGACCTTCAAAGAAGTCTTTATCTTTATGGACTGCGTAATGTTTTGCGGCAAGGGCATCGCTCACAACCATTACTTTAGATGCTACAATTTGAAATCCCTTTTCTTCAAATCTAGAGATTATCTTTCCAGCTAGAGACCGTTGCATTGCGTCAGGTTTGATGATTATAAGTGTTTGCTCGGGCATTTTATATCTTCCTTATTAAATCGATAATGAAAATCAAAACTTGTAGATGTCTCTTTAATAGAGACCCAATTATTCTACACGTTTTATTAGAAGTGTCCAAGGAAAACAAACGCCATTGTGTACGATACTCAAACTTTATGTGCATAAAAAAAAGGCGGGTCGTAATAAATACAAACCCGCCTTGAGATTATAATGGCTACCTGAGCCTAAAGATTATTTGCCTTTTGGTACAATGAAAATCTCAACTCTACGATTTTTAGGATTTCCCTTTTTGCCAGCCTTGTTTGGGGCGACAGGTCTAAACTCACCAAAGGCACGAACACTAAGTCTTTGTGATTTAATGCCATCTTTATTCATTTGTTGCAATACAGAAATAGCTCTGTCTGCTGAAAGGTGCCAGTTTGTAGGGTGTTTTGCCTTCGTTGCGGCCCTTCGGATGCGAACATCGTCAGTGTAACCAGCCACAATAATATCGAAATTAGCTGCTGCTTTTGACTTCATAATGTCAGACAACTGGGCAATGGCTTTTGCCGCAGTAGAATTAACAATATCACTACCAGGGGCAAAGAGCAAGTCGCTCTTGAACTTGAGCTTCCCAGTTGCTTCATCAAACGTTACGATGTCTGATGTCTTAGCGAAATCTTCGAGCATTACGCTCAATTCCATAGGTAGCTTGACGCCGCCTTGCAGTAGTTGAACTTGCATTTTCGCAATCAATTCATTCTTTTTAGCCAAAGTAGCCTGCAATGCCTGAATTTCTTCATCTTTAGACATAACGTTGGCGTTTTCAGCACTTGTCAATTCAGCTATTTTATTACGAAGTTGGCTAGTTTCTAATTGAGCATTTCGTAGTTGCGCTTCAAGCTGAGTAACTCTGTCTGCCTGTGTGCGATTTTGCAATTTTAGGTTGTTGATTTTTTGTTTCTCATTACAACCAGTAAGCAGTAATGATACCGCAACCAACAGAGATATTCCAATCCATGAAAATTTAGACATTTTCATTGTCGTATCCTTTCTAGACAATTCTAATTATTCGTTTCCTACCCACTCTTTTGCTACTAAATCACTACCTACAAATATCGTCCAACTATAGCAATCTACATGAATATAAGCGTTAGAGTTGCCTTATTAATCATTTTTTCTTTTTATTTTTTTTCGCTTTCTTAACCTTTTTAGGCTTTGCAGCTTTTTTAGGTTTTGCTGTTTTTGGTTGTCCCATTACCACAGCCACTACGCCAGCTATTAGAGTAAATAACACTAGGGCAATTGTGATATAGAGGTTGTTGTTTGCAATAACCTTAACAATGCTTGGCATAATCCCACGAACTGCAGCGAAAACTGAAACTGCAAGAATTAAGAGGGCAACAAGTGGAATAAATAGAACGCTACCATAAGCGCTGCTCGCAGCATCAACAGGCACTACTGCCACAGTAGCGACATTAGGGCTAGCTTCTTTAGCGGTAAAACTGTCAGAATTGCTGGAGTCTAACATTCCGCTGATGAGATTACTCTCGCTTTTCTCAGGATCTGTTTCTTCTGAGTTGCTCTCAAGGTCTGGTCCAGAATCTGCGAGTCCTAGCTCGTCCATCTCTCCAATGCCAGCATCTTCGCCGCCAGCACTTGGTAGGATATCGTCTAATACAGCTCCAAGAGAAGTGTCATCAGCCTGCAGAGAGAGATCTAGCAAGCCAGAGCCACTACCAAAACTGTCTAGGTTGACATCTGCATCTAATCTTCCAAGATCGTCGTTGTCATCTCCAATACTGTCAGTGTCGTCTGCGTCAATTGCATCAGAGTCTTTCGTATCGGCCATTGAATCTTCTAGTGAGCCAAATTCGTCATTACTATCTTCGAGAATATTAACTCCGCTACTCGTTTGCCCGAAATTAGTGTCTGCCTCAGATAGCTCAATCATACTGCTCATCTCATTATCAAGGCTGCTCTCTTCGAGAGAGAACTCCGTTTTTGTCTCAGGTTTTGTGTTTTCTGCTGTATCGTCAAGAGCGGCAAGACCTATTATAGAGCTCTCATCAGCGTTTGTCGCATCAGTGTCGCCTATGTTAATAGAGCTACCATCAATTCCAGTGTCATCGAGATCTAGAGAGAGTGGGGCTAAATCTATTTTAAGAGAATCAACTTCCTCTTTGTTAAACATTTTTGTTCCATTGTCATAGAACTCTCTAATTTTGCCATTGTGGACAAGATCGCGTACTTCCGCTTCTGTTTTATTGAGTAACTTGGTTACTTCTGCAATTGAATAATAGTCTGCCATAAACTTAAACCTTCTAAAATTATTACGCTCATAGAATTAGCATGTATTTTTTTATGTTTATTTCTTTATGTTTTTTTCAATATCAACAGCTTCGCCTGCGCTGTTGTTAGTTTTCTCTAGGAGAACCTTGACCTGTTCTGGTGTTGGTTCGCTGGTATTGTATTGGCTCAGCTGTTTGTCAAACTTCCAGTCTCTAGCTGCGATTAATCTGAGCCTTCGATTAGAGCCACTTTTGCTTATCTCATACAC
>WGDE01000101.1 GCA_015493385.1 Phycisphaerae bacterium | reverse complement strand
CCTTTTTAAAAGCGTACTGGCCTTGCGAGTTTATGGCATCGCTGCTTACATACGAGAACACAACCGATAAGATTGTTGAGTATATAGGCGAGTGTAAGGATATGAATATCCCCGTCCTGCCGCCTGACATAAACGAATCATTTACAGATTTCACAGTTATCTACGAGAGCGAGGAGAAAAAGAAAACCAGAGAAGCAAAGATACGCTTTGGACTCGGCGCAGTCAAAGGCGTTGGCGAAAAAGCGGTAGAGCAGATAATCTTGGCTAGAGAAAAACACGGTAAATTCTTGAGCCTATTCAATTTCTGTGAGAATGTTGATTTGCGCACTGTAAATAAGCAGGTTATAGAATCACTGATAAAGGCCGGCGCGTTCGACCGGCTTGGCGGTTCACGTGCGCAGCTAATATTAGCATTAGAAAACGCTATGAAGATGGGCCAATCAACACAGGCGGATATGCTAGCTGGTCAGGGAAATCTATTTGGTGCTTCTAATGATGCTCAGACTCAAGCTAGTGAGGATAATGCAGCACTCCCAGATGTCCCTGCTTGGCCTGAGATGACAATGCTAAAGTTTGAGAAGGAAGTGCTTGGAATGTACGTAACAAGCAACCCACTCAGCAGGCACGCCGACACAATCACAGCCTACTCGACCGCGCACACTAACGAGATTGCCACCTGCGGTGAGGGTAAAAGCGTCGTGATTGGTGGAATGATAACCAAGATTAGAAACATAACAATACAAAACGGTAGAAACGCCGGCAACAAGATGATGGTGTTTGAACTTGAAGATTTAAACGGTAAAATAGAGGTTGTAGTTTTCACCAAATTACTGACAAAGATTGGCCACCTGCTAGAACTAGACAAGGTGCTTTTTGTCAAAGGGACGGTAGAGTGTAAACGCGAAACTCCAAATATTATCTGCGATAGCGTTATAGATATTGACGATGCAGACGAGAAACTCACCGCCAAAGTAAGACTAAGATTTAAATCGGAAAAGATAACCAAACAGTTAGCCGATGATGTGCGCAGCCTATGCCAAAAATACAAAGGAAAAAGCCCCGTACACCTTAGTATCTTAGCTAGCGATAATAGAAGAATCTATGCAGTAGCAGACAGCGAATACAGCGTCTGCGCGGATATTGATTTTAGAAGCAAAATGCGTGAGATAGTAGGCGAAGAAAACTTCGAGCTTATAAGGTAGATAAACCTGGACTGGTACGTTCGGCCTTCGGCCGAACGTACCAGTCCAGGTTTTACGAACAATACTCACTAATCGTACTAAGAAATTCCTCACCATACTGTTCGGCTTTCTTTTGCCCAACACCATTAACCTCTAAAAACTCTTCTATTGAGGTTGGTTTTCTTCTTGCCATGTCGCGCAGAGAAACATCGCTAAATACAACATAGGCGGGTACTGCCCTTTCCTTTGCCTTTTTCCCCCTTAGCTCGCGCAGCTGCTCAAAGAGAGACTTATCAACGTCTTGCCATGAATCTTTATGTGCTTTGGAGAGTTTGGCTTTTTTAACCGCCCTCTTTAATAGTCTAGGTGTTTTATCTCCATACAATACCGGCTTTGCCGCCAGCGTTAGGCGTAAGACATTAAACTCGCCATACTTCTCGATGTAGCCTTGAGATGCAAGCTGTTCAATCCAATCTCGCACCACTATTTGGGAGAAATCACTTAAAAGACCATACGTACTAAGCTCATCGTGAGCGTTCTCCAAAATACGCTTCTCTTTCGAGCCTGTCAAAACTGACGCTACATAGCCAGCTCCAAAGCTTTGATCAAGCCTGACTACGCATGAAAAAATCTTTTGAGATATAACAAGAGCATCTTCAACATATTCAAAATCACCAAGACATATGTCGCATGCCTTGCAATTGTCGCTCTCGAGTTGTTGGTCAAAATACTGCAGAATTTGTTTGTGTCTACAGGTTGCGCCAGTGCAATAGTTATACATATTGCTAAGCTTTTTCATCGCTATCTCTTTTGGCGTTTCTGGCATATCACGCAGCATACTTTTCCATAAACCAAAATCACCGCCAGAATAGAATAGATAACACTTCGCCTCAAGCCCATCACGGCCACCTCTACCACTTTCCTGCTGGTAATGCTCTAGCGATTTTGGCATACCTGTATGGATAACATAACGCACATTGCTCTTATCTATCCCCATACCAAATGCGACTGTCGCGACTACAATATCTACGTCTTCTTTTATGAATTTATCCTGACTCTCTTGCCGCACTTTATCGCTTAACCCTGCATGGTATGGGGCCGCCTTGTAGCCGCGCTGGAGTAGATTTGCGCATAGATTCTCAACGTCCTTGCGTCTTATGCAATATATAATTCCAGATTCATTTTCATGCTGTTTTATTACGTCTAGGACTTGATTAAAAACGTTGTTTCTCGGTGAGACTTTATAATGTAAGTTTGGTCTATCAAACGAACCGACAAGCATTTGTGGATTCTTTAATTCAAGCTGCGCTGCAATATCAAAACGCACCTGTTTTGTTGCGGTTGCTGTGTATGCTGCAATAGTAACACCGCCAAGAGCCTGCTTTAATCTGCCAAGCAGGCGATATTCAGGTCTAAAATCATGGCCCCACATACTCACACAATGCGCTTCGTCTATGGC
>WGDE01000100.1 GCA_015493385.1 Phycisphaerae bacterium | reverse complement strand
CCCCAGCGAGTAGGCAAATTCCTAACATCAGCAAAGGTGTCCCGCATCTTTAGAGACCAAGTGGTTATCGTTGAAGACGCCAAGAGAATAATTTGGGTATCACCAATAAGACCCTGCGCGAGCGCAAAGATCACCAATAAAACCAAACAAGTGCTAGAAATCCAACGCCGCGAAATTTAACGCTAGAGATAATATGTAGGCCACCCAACAATATGATATAATGTTTTTTTACCAACACCCATTATATCTAATCGAAAGGATGACCTATGGCTAGACTAACAAATATAGAGAAATTCTTCAAGAAAGTTAATTTAAGTATCGATGATGAGCTATTTGTTGGAGTTGATGTTCACAAGAGAACCTATCACGTGGCATTATTTCTCAATGATATGCCAGTGCTGGATTTTGGAATGTCAGCATCTCCTGAAAAGTTGAGCGAGAAGTTACTACCAATGAAACGATCTGTTAAGAATATAGTTTACGAAGCGGGACCTACAGGTTATGGATTAGCTCGTCATCTGGCGAAGAATGGTTTACCGGCAATGGTCACTGCAGCATCGGCAATACCAAGTGTAAATGGAGCTAATAAGACTGACAGGATTGATAGTAAGAAGCTTGCAAGATATTTGGCGAAAGGTTTATTGCGTCCTATAGCTATTCCAACAGAGAAGGAAGAAGCTAATAGACAGCTCTCTAGAATGCGTCAAAGACGAGCTAAGCAGCGAGCTAAGGTTAAGGTCCAAATCAAGTCTTTTTTATTAATGCATGGCATTGCAGAACCTTCTGGTCTTAAAAATTGGACAGTTTCATCAGTAAACTCATTACGTAGAATTCGATTATCAAAAAAACTGAGATTAAGTTTAGATGATCTTTTGTATGACTATGATTATCTAACAAGTCGGCTCAAGAATAACAATGAAATGCTTGTAGAGAATCTAGGCAAAGGTGTTCTTGGTCATGGTATAGATCTGTTGATGACTCATCCAGGAATTGGAATCGTCGTTGCTAGTCAGTTTGCAACAGAATTGTGTAACTATAAAGATTTTAACACTACTCGTCAGCTCTATCGATATTTAGGACTAAGTCCCCGTATTCATCAAAGCGGAGAGAAGAGCAACGGAGGTCCTATTTCTAAGATTGCTAATATTCGCTTACGTCAAAATCTTATAGAGTCGGCGTGGACTTGGGTAAATAGAGATATTGAAGCCAGGAAATGTTTTTATCGTATTCTTAATAACTGTGGAGGAATAAAACAAAAAGCAATTGTTGCAATGGCTAGGAAGCTCTCAGGGCACTTGTTAATGATGCTGCAAAACAACGAGCCTTATGATAGAGCTAAATCAGGAAGTCGTATAAAAAAGTAATAATCAGAAGATAAAAAAATAAAACACCCTCCCTCCGAAGCCAGGTTTAGAGGGTGACAGTTAAAAAGGTAAAGCTCACAGTCAATTGTTGATCACGGTTTTGCGTTTGTGCCTAAGAGCACGTCTAGAGATAGTGACAGCAATATGGTTCATATAGAAAAATTAAAATGTGCCTAAGAGCACGAATAACAGAATGAGCAAAATACCTTTACGGAAGGGTTGCGCTTATAGAAATAGTGAAATAAATAATAACCTAATCGCATTTAAAGTGTTTTTTTACTTGAAAGTGGTGGCCTCATAACAGAACGCGAAAGGCGCAAGAAACGCAAACTAAGCGGATTAGAATAACTTGTTTTATTTCAAAAATATAAATTGTCATGAAGGAACATGAAGAAAATCGCAATAGATTTTGGTAGTATCAAGAATCTTTTGCACTTTTAATTTCAGTCTTTTCTATGGTCATGGTTTTAGCTACCTGCCATCCCATGGGGTAGCGATTTATTATCGGGCTATCAGACTGCTAGACTGGCTTTTTCAGGCAATTATTGAAATGATTCTTCGATTTTAAAAATTACACATTCTGTATTGTCAATTTTTCCGTGATCAAGTTCTCTTACATGATGCGCAACATATTCGGGTAAATCAATAAAGTCTTTGTTCGTGGAAATAAAATACACTGGTTCATTGTAGCTTAAAATAGTCTCTGGAGAATTGGCAAATTTCGGTAGAATAGGCTTATCCAAGTTGGCCATAAATTTAATTGCATCAGAATCTGAACCGATCTTATAGAAAGCAATCTCGCCAGGTTGCTGCTTTTGCAATGAAATTACTTTTTGCACAAAAGGCCTAGTACGATTGCGATTAAAATTACGAACGTCTGTAATGCCTATCTTGATAACAATGAACATTACTGCTGCGATAGCAACAAAAGCAAATTCACACGGAAAACCTTCTTTATATTTGCGTCTGACAATATATACCGAAATTGTCAACAGCGCAGAACAAACGGCAACCGCTAAATAATTAACTTCAAAATGAATGAAGCCTTGTTTATTCATTACCCAAGTGACTAAAATAGCAATTGTAGTTCCCAGCGGGAACCAAGAGCAGAACACAAGAAACCATTTTTTAGTACCAAAGACAATATCATCTCTAAATGGTTCGACAAACATATATGAAGCTACCAACGCGGCCGCTGGAATAATCGGCAATATATATCGAATTTTTTTACAACCTGGCACTGACATACCCAAAACTACTACAAGCATCCATAAAACCAAATAAGCAATTAATCGATAATCAGAATTCTTGCATTTAAAGATTTCTTTAAACCTCGCAATGATAACAATTACTGCAAAAGGATACACAATCGCATACTTTGTAAAACTTTCAGAAAAGTAATATCCAACCCAATGCGTAATTTGCCCCATTCTACTGGATACCTGCCAGACCCACACGTCATGCGCAAAAGTCTCTTGCCCCTGATATGCAGCAGCGACCAACAATCCCTTGAAACATATAATAAGCAAGATAGAAGCCGCAGATGCCATTAGGGCAAACAGTTTAAAATCCCTGTTAAAAAGATAATAAATGCATACAACTGCGGTTGGAATAACAAGACCTATTGGACCGCGAAAAATAAAACCCACAACAAATAGTAATGGGATAAACCAAAGTCGTTTTTGTTTGTGGTAAACAGTCGACGAGTAGATAAGATAAAAACTCAAGGCCGTTACTAAAGTTGTATATTGGTCTTGAGATATTCTACGCGAGAGACTGAAAAAACCTTTTGTAAATAACAAAAGCAAAACAGCAAACAAGCCCCACTTCTTTGATCTGATTGCCCCAATCCGATAAGTTATGACAAGAACGAGAGAGGAAACAATAGCTGTCGGCAATGTCGCAGTTAATGGAGTCACCTTTCCAAAGATTAATGAAACAAGATAAATCATAAAGGTTGATGCGGCTGTATAGTCAGGATAGGGCTGACCGTATGTTGTTGGAAAAAAGGTTGGTCCATTACGAAACATTTCCTGAGCGAACATCGCAGCTCGGCAATCAAATCCTGTAAATTCAGCGGCAAGCCCTATGGTAAATGCAACAATACCTGTGAGAAAAATCAGTAATGAATAGTCTTTATTTTGCATGAAGATATTTTGATTTTCATCATAACTATCTAGTTTCTTCATTTTCAGAAATATCCTTAACTGTTTTTATAAATGCCACACATTTCTTGTGTCCGATTTTACCTTCACAGATTACTTGCATTTGTTTGGCAATATCATGCGGCAATCTTGCAAACTCTTTTGCTTGGGCAATATAGCAGATGTTGGCAGAAGACTGTATTAATTGAGATGGTTCTGTTGTAAATTTTGGATTAATTGGAGTCTTGAGATTAACCATAAATTTAATCGCTTCGTTATCAGATGGTATTCTAAAAAAAGCAATGTTTGCATCATTCTGCTGTGTAAACGAAATTGTTTTTTCGACAAACAATCCCGTTCTCTCTGTATCGTAATAAATTGGTTCAATAAACCCTATTTGTAGGACAATAAAAGCAGCACATCCAATGACAAGTACAGCAAGATTTTTGTGCCTGTTCTCATTCCATCGTTTTTCGATGTGTTTCAAGACAAAAAACAATATTCCCAATAGTATCAGTGCTAACACGTAAAACCAATGGAATGGATAAGACTTGGACACAGAATAAATAAGATGCCCTGCTCCTATAAAAAATGCGGCAACTGGCAAAGCTCCGCAGAACCACATAAAGAGCTCTTTGATTTTATCTAACTTAACATTCGATGATATATTTATGAATATGTATGCTGCCATCAGAAAAACAGCTGGAGCAAATGGCAGTATATATCGCATCGCCTTTGTCGATGCAACGGTAAAGCCTGCCACAACAATCAGCATCCAAATACTAAGATGGCCAAGGAAGATAAGGATATTGTCACGTTTCTTAATAATATCTTTAAATGTGTAAATCATCACTAGTAATGCCAGCGGATAGGCTACTGCATAATGTGTTAGGCCTGATAGAAAATAATAGTAGATAGGCTTTCGTCCATGTCCACCAACTCGCCCACCAACCTGCATTTCAAAGACGCGCTTGAGAAAAGGCTCGCCCCCCTGCATCCTTGCCACCCACAAGAGCGTGCCAAAGCAAAGAGCTAGTAACATTATTGACAAAATACCTGTAGTCATAAACTTTCTGTAATCTCCTATCCAGAGATAGTATCCCCCAATTACTACAGCAGGGACAACTAGTCCGATTGGTCCTCGAAAGGCAAAGCCTACAATTAAAAACAAAGGAAGAAGCCACAAACGCAGTTTCTTATTCATAGCATTAGAAGAATATACCGTATAGAAGCATAGAATGGTCATTAAGCTCGAATACTGATCAAGAGAGATGCTGCGTGATTCTGCCATAAAATCGTATGTCAACAGAGCTATTAGAATTGCATATATACCCCACATCTTATCTTTTATCGCTGCAATCTTATATGTAAACACAAGGATAAGTGAGGATGTAATTGCGGTCGGTAATATTGCAGTCAATGGCGTTACCTTACCAGGTATCAGCGAAACCAGCCAAATAAGAATTGTTGATGTCGATGGATAGTCTGGATAGGGATCTCCATAGGTTGTTGGAAAAAAACTAACCCCGTTTCGTAGCATCTCTTTTGCAAAGAGCCCAAAACGCGCTTGAAAGCATATAAACTCCGGCCGGTAACCCAATGTAAACACAATCATACCAAGCAAGAAAATCCACAGCGTAATCCACTTTGAATTCAAAAACGAATCAATAGTTCCATCTGTTTTCTTTATCATATTTTTCATTTACTTGACTCTATTTCCTGACATGACACCCAACCCTCGCGTCCTGCAATTTCGCGTGCTTTGATCTGGTAAGATTCAATATTCGTTGAATTCTCAAGAATTTCTCCCAAAGGAACAAACGAAATTCCACGATCACGTGATATCTCTAGGAAATCCTTAAACATATCTAATTTAATGATGCCTTCAACTTCCGCATGAATTGTCAATACGTTAAGCTTGTCTGGCTTCAACAGTGACAATAAATATTCGTTATAGTTCACATCAGATATTCCATCTCGACCAATCACTTCATCGTAAGTTGGCAACGTGACTGGAATTTGTGGTTGTTCTAGACGTTCACCATCAACCAAGGGGTAGAAAACACTCTCCCCGCGACAATCACTGTTGTAAGAAAATGAAAACTTTCCTTTTTCCTTTAAAACAGCATTATTACATTTCCAACCAGGCACCGCTGAGCATAACTGACCGCTACCAAGAATTTGGTTAAGAAGAGCAACCCCTTTATCGATAGAACAATGAAGAGAATCACTCGACATCGAATCAATATGTGCCTGCCAATGATGATGATCCCAGGTGTGCAATCCCATCTCATGACCTGCATTTGCCGTATCAGTGATTACATCTTTTAGCTTCTCACCGATAACAGGACCTGGCCAGAATGTTCCTTTAAATAAAATATCCCATCCATAAAGCGATGCAGCCCTAGTCCTGAGCATCTTCCACAAAAAGGTTGGGCGCAATAACCGCCACAGATGCCTTCCCATATTGTCCGGACCAACTGAAAAGAAAAATGAGCCTTTTATCGAATTATCAGCGAGGAGTGCACACAGATTGGGCACTCCCAATCTAGTTCCTCTGAAGGTATCGACGTCAATTCTAAGACCGACTATCATAGATATTAAGCTCCACAATTTTTTACTGACTTATTGAGAGATTGAAATGGTTTTCGGTGAAATAACCATTTCAATCTCCGCTTCTTCAAGCGTCAATCTTAAGTTCAGAAATCCCAAGTTCAGAAATTTCTTAGCTACGACATTTCTGAGTTAACATATTCCTGAATGAAGAAATCAAGTGTATTTTCTACAGAAGTTTGTACATCAATTTTGGGATTCCAGTCAAGCAATCTTTTTGCATTCTTAATGCTAGGTTTTCTGAATTGAACGTCCTGATATCCACTACCATAGTACGATCCACTCTCAATAATCTTGAAACCTGCAAACGGTGGGAACTTAGACCTTAAAGGATGCTCTTCAAATTTCTTGAGCAATAACTCAGCAAGAGATTTGATACTCAGATCATTTTCAGGATTTCCAATATTGATAATCTGTTCATTGCAACAGCCATCTTTATTTTCAATAATTCTGAAAAGACACTCAATACCATCTGATACGTCTGTGAAACAGCGTTTTTGCTCGCCACCATCGATAAGCTGAATCGGAGTTCCTTCTACAAGATTCAGAATCAATTGTGTAATTGCACGCGAGCTACCAATTCTCGCAGAATTTAGGCTATCTAGTTTTGGTCCAACCCAGTTAAACGGTCTAAAGAGAGTAAACTCAAGACCTTCTTTTTGTCCATACGCCCAGATAACCCTGTCAAGAAGTTGCTTACTACAAGAGTAGATCCATCTTTGCATACGGATAGGACCTAAAATCAAACGAGAATTATCTTCATCAAATTCAGATTCATCACACATTCCATAAACTTCAGAAGTTGATGGGAAGATAACACGTTTCTTATATTTAACACAGTGACGAACGATTCGTAGATTCTCTTCGAAATCCAATTCAAAAACACGAAGTGGGTTACGTGTATATTCTATCGGTGTAGCAATCGCCACAAGCGGAAGAACAATGTCACATTTTTTGATATGGTATTCTGTCCATTCACGGTGAATTGAAATATCACCCTCTTCGTAATGGAATCCAGGCTGACCAATTAAGTGCTGAATATAATTTGAACGAATATCCATACCGTGGACTTCATATTTACCACTCTTGAGAAGACGTTGGCTCAAAGCATTTCCAATAAAGCCGTTTACTCCAAGAATAAGAACATGTTTCTTTCTTGCCATCTCTATCTTAGTACTTGCTTTACCCGCAAATTGCATTCCCGCAACAAAGTTAAATTCTTGACTAAGCTGAGCTCCGCTCATGTAGATATCGTCTTGAGCTTCTGCAAAAACAATTTCTAATGCATCTTCGCCGCAAGCAACAATGAGCGGCTCTGTTGAGATGATTGTTCCAGGAGCTTGCCCCTTGTTACCAGGTACAATTTCTGCAGACCAGAACATATACTTATCTTCAGAGATAAAACTAAACGCGCCTGGATATGGCTGTGTAACGGCTCTGATCAGATTTCTAACCTCAGTCGCTGATTTTGTCCAATCAATCTCACCATCAGATGGTTTGCGACCATCAAAATAAGTCGCCTTTGAAGAGTCTTGCGGTTGACGAGAAGCGTTACCTGATATAATGTCTGCAAGAACATCATCAAGCAATACAGATGTTGCTTTCGCCATTTTGTCGTTTAGAGTTTTGGCGGTATCACTATCATCTATCACAACTGTTTTTTGAGAGACAATGTCACCATCGTCTGGCTTTGCTGTCATATAATGCAGTGTGACGGCTGTTTCTTTCTCGCCATTAATAATAGCCCAATTAATTGGACATCTACCTCTGTACTTTGGAAGAAGCGAGCCATGCAAGTTTAAGCAACCTTGACTTGGAATCTCAAGAATTTCTTCTTTTAACATATTTCTGTAATAGAAAGAGAAAATAATATCAGGCGCAAGTGACTTGATCTTAGAAATCCATCTTGGATGATTAACATCTTCTGATGCAAATACAGGGATCCCTTTCGAAACGGCTAACTGCGCAACCGAATCAAACCAGATATTTTCCTTTGGATCATCTTTATGAGTAAAGACAGCCGCAATCTCAACTCCATTTTTAAGTAAAGCTTTAATACCTTCACAGCCAATATTGTGATACGCAAACACTACTGCTTTCATGCTATTGTCTCCATTCTGCCTGAAATATCTTTGATGACTTCAGTTTATTTTCTACCAACAATTTTTTCTATAAAATAACGAGGTCTAGCTCTTACATCATGATAAATACGACCTATATATTCACCAAGCAAACCCATTCCTATAAATTGAGCGCCTATAAACAAGAAGAGAATTGAAAACATTGTAAAAACTCCATCAACCGCCCATTCAGGACCATTGACAATTCTCAAAACTAATAATAAAATACCAAATCCTACACCAAGCGCTGAGATTATACAGCCAACAACACTCAAAATACGCAATGGAAAAGTTGTCATGCTAGTTAAAAGGTCAAACTGAAGATTAATAAGCCGCCATAGACTATATTTAGATTCGCCTGCGTCTCTTGCTGCATGTTTAACTTCTATCTCCGCGGTTTTCCTTGCAAAACTATTGGCAAGAACTGGTATAAATGTACTGCGTTCTTCACAGCTAAGCATCGCATCAATAACATGACGTTTATAAGCTCTAAGCATACAACCGTAGTCATGCATATCTACACCTGTAGCACGCCGCGCAGCTTTATTTACGACTGAGGAAGCCATTCTTCTAAAAATGGAATCGCATCTTGGCACACGAATAGTGCCGACAACATCCGCCCCTTCGTCTATCTCTTTGACAAGTTTAGGAATTTCTTCCGGTGGGTTTTGCAAATCAGCATCAAGCGTTACAGCAATCGCACCTCTAACCTCAGCAAAGCCAGCCATAATAGCTGCATGCTGTCCATAATTTCTATTCAAAAGAACACCAACGATTTTACCTGAATGCTTCTCGGCCGCCTCAGTAATCATCTTAGCTGAATCATCGCGACTACCGTCATCGATTAGAATAATTTCATAGTCTCTTTTGAGTAAGTCGCAGGAATCTACACATCGCCGGATTAGCTCTTTGAGATTCTCATGCTCATTATAAACAGGGATAACTATTGACACTAGACTTGCGTTATCCATTAACTCAATACCTCCTTGACTGCATCAATGACATCATTGACATCTTGTGAGCTCATATCTGGAAATAAAGGCAACGAACAGATTCTTTCTGAATTCCATTCCGTATTTGGGAGTTTTCCTTGCCAAGAACCCATTGATTCCAGATAGTACTTCTGTAGATGCACTGCACGGAAATGAAGCCCTGTTCCAATATTTTTTTCTTTTAATTTCTGCATAAAACCATCACGGTCTAAGCCCGCAGGATTCTCTAAGATTCGAACTATAAAAAGATGATTTGCATGTTTATGCTCATAAGAAGGAAGGGCTAACGGTGCAATCCCCTCAATTTCATGAAAAGCTTCGCGATACACAGAAGCTATCTGAGACCTTCTTTTGTTAAATTCATCAATCTGAGCGAGTTGAGTGAGTCCAAGAGATGCCGCAATATCTGGCATATTATATTTAAAGCCTGGCTCCAATACTTCCGCCTGCGGTGAACGTCCTTGAGTTTTCCTGTCATATGCATCAACACCAAGACCGTGGAATTTTAATCTGCGCACACGTTCGAGCAAAGCCTCATCGTCAGAAGAGAATATACCACCCTCACCAGTCGTCATATTTTTAATAGGATGAAAAGAAAATATTGCAGTCCCCTTCTCGCCTATATGCCTGTCTTTATAGAAAGTACCAACTGAATGCGCAGCGTCTTCAATCAGTGAGAGCCCTCGCTGTTGGCATAGGTCATAAATTGGATCCATATCTACAGGGGCTCCAGCAAAGTGAACTGGGACTACTAATTTTGTGCGGTCTGTTATGCAAGGCTCAATCGTTTCCCTTGATATCATCATAGTATCCTTATCGATATCAGCAAAAACAGGAGTAGCGCCAGCAAGTACAATCATATTAACGGTTGAAACCCATGTCATTGATGGAGTTATAACCTCATCACCAGGACCAATTCCAAGAGCAACCATCGCTGTATGCATACCAGCGGTAGCCGAAGATAGAGCTACTGCAGAGGTAGAACCAATGTATTTAGAAAATTCCTCTTCTAGTTTAGCTGCTTTTGGACCAGTCGTAAGCCAACCAGAGCGAAGAACTTCTGTAAGACCATCAATATCAACCTGTGAAATTGATGGCTTGGAAAATGGCAAGAAACTATCTCTTAACATAAACCGCAACCGCCTTTCTATTATAAAAACCAGATCGTTCGTCTAAATAGATATGAATCGTAACAAGCTTCGAAACATCATCAAGCTGCTGCCAATCTTTAACAGACATAAATATCTCCAATTTTGATAAAACACTTTCAGTATGCTATAAACAATAACTAGGGAACATGAACTTAAGCTGAATACAACCTTAAGATTGGCTGAATATTGGCTACTCAGTTGCTCTTATGAGTTGAATTCGCCATTCTAAAAATAATGTATTTACCAAACTTATCTATGTAAAACATCTGATCTCGCATATTTTGCGGTATCTTTGAGTAATTTTTTTGATCAATTATTCCCAGCAAATTATCGCCATTTTTAATAGCTTGAAAACTTTGCTCCGGCAACTGTGAGCGATGAATCGCAACCCTGTCAGAACCATAGAAATATGCCGAATATGGAATCCTGTGTACAAAATATATTTTGCTATCAGCAAAAGAAGGCATTTCTTCACACCTGTGTATAATCGCTTTTGTTGATTTATTTTTAGCAATAATGGGACTGACAACAACAAGAGAGATAGTCGCCAGAAAGCACAATAAAAACGCATGCCATGCAAATAACTGCTGGCTATTGGATTCGCTTTTGCTTTTGTCCTGATTGTCTATAAGCATAGCCAGCCATACATTAAACAAAGCTACCATAGGGAACATATATGTAATGAGCAATTGCCTGGCCAACGCCCAAAACAAAGTATCTGCCAACACTACACACAAAAAGAAACTACTTTTTTTATCAAAAAGTATGCTGCGCAAACGAAATCTTTTTCCGGATTGCCACAGCCTAAACACTGCGTAGAAACTCCACGGAGCAGCCGCAGCAAACATCATCAAGATTGCGGTTCCACGAACCTGCTCATGCCCAGAACCGTAACGATCGCCATAATCATGCGAGATAAATCTCAGGAAATTTTCATTGACAAAAAAGTATTTCAAAAAACCTGGATTTTTTAACTCTGCCATCCAAAACCACGGCACTGTCATAGCAAGAAAAATAATCGTTGCGCTAATCCATGCATGGTATTTGAGAGAATTCCATTGCTTATTAACCGCAGTCCAGATAAACACAGGTAGCCCGAAAAGGATAATTGCAACCGGTCCCTTAGTCATAAAGCCTACTGCAAGCATAATAAAAACCAGCCTGCTCCAAAACTTTTTCAGACGAGAATCCTCTTCCTGTAAAAATGCATAGTATGCCAGTAATGAGCATCCAACACCAAAAGCCAGCAGTAAATCAACTATAACAAGCCCAGCACAGACATATAAGACAATACTTGATAAAGTAAAGAACACACTTCGCCAAGCAATATCACTATTGGAATATCTATTGAGAACCAACCACAAAAATATAAGCAGTGTCGTAAAGACAAGTAAGGTTGGCAGTCGAAGGGCAAATTCATTCTCACCAAAGATCTTTACACTAATCGCTTCAAGCCAGAAGGCCAGAGGCGGCTTTCCCAGGAATGGAACATACTGACCGTCAAACCACAGATGAGGCGTAATCCAGTCACCGGTTTCAACCATATTTTTGGCAATACCGCCATAACGAGCCTCAGTGGTGTCAGTCAATGGCGTTATTGGCAGTACCCCGCAGCGAGCCAACAATAAAATTGCTGCAATGGCCATATACAAAAGATTAGTCTTTCTACTATTTAGCATTCTCTTATCCGTCGTCTAAACTAGATTGAACTTACCTGAATCTTCATCGCTCTGGGTATCGATAGATGCGAGAGCCTTATAGATGCTATCGCTTTGAGCATATCGCAACCATCGTTTAAGACTCGAACTTTAGAACCCGCAACATCATTCCACCTGACGCCAAACTCTTTTACCTTAAAGCCTTTGTTATATGCCATGTAGAGAATATCGAGATCAAACTCAAATCCGTTATATCGTGATGCCCTGAACAAAATTTTTGCTGCCCGTCGTTTGAATAATTTAAATCCGCACTGAGTATCGTTATATGGTAATTGAAGTGAGAACTTTACTATCTCGGAGAAAAATCTGCCGAGCAAATGTCTGTGTATGGGCTGGCGGGCCACTATTGAATCCTTGCAACGCCTTGAACCAATCACAATATCCAAAGTATCAAGTGTCAAGACATCAAGCATCCGCAATAATTCACTTGGCGGCGTAGAGCCATCTGCGTCCATAAAAGCAATAGCCTCTCCACATGCCACCATTACACCCATGCGCAAGGCGCAACCTTTACCTCTGTTTCTTGAGTATTCAATAACTTTAAGCCGAAATTTTCCAGAAAAGCTCTTAACTACATCTGCAGTATTGTCACTGCATCCGTCGCAAACAACAATTACCTCCAGATTTAACTTACCGCTAAGCATTTCGATAGATTTCAGTGTCGTGGCAATTCTGCTTTGCTCATTGTAAGCCGGTATTACTACCGTAACAAGGTTCGAAACATAATCCAGCTGCTGCCAATCCTTAACAGACATAAATATCTCCAATTTTGATAAAACACTTTCAGTATGCTATAAAATAACTAGGGACCATGAACTTAAGCTGAATATTGGCTACTCAGTTGCTCTTATGAGTTGAATTCGCATCTTTCATATCATTACCATATCTTATGTTTGTGATTTTGTTTGTATAAACTTTTAGTGTAGGCACGATAATCAATGTTGCAAATGTCCCTGATATGAGTCCGCCAATGACTGTAACAGCAAATGGTTGAAAAATATTTGAGCCTACAGTTGTACCTATTGCCGTCGGAACAAGAGCAAAAATTGTAGTCGCGGCTGTCATTAGAATCGGACGTAGTCGAACGGATGCGGCAGACAATAAGGATTCTTCAACTGTTTTGCCGGAATCTATGAGCTTGTTAGAATAATCCAGTAGCACAATCGCATTATTAACGGATATACCTATCAGGGTAACCACTCCCATTGCCACAGACACATCGACACCCTGACCGGTTACGAACAACGCAATAATTGCTCCAACCAGAGACAACGGTATTGTGCAAACAATAATGATCGGTTGTAAACAGGAGCGAAATTGCATTACCATAATTAGGTAAATCAAAGCTATTGCCGCAATAAGTACAAAAAGCATTTCCTTAACTGTTTCGATAATGGTTTTGTACTGGCCAGTAAAATCTATACTATAGCCTTTTGGCAATTCTATAGAATTAAATTTCCCTCGCAGGCGTTTGACTGTAGAGGTGATACTGCCATTGACCTCCGCCATAAGTGTAATTTCACGCTGGCCGTTGAGTCTGGTAATCGATGCTGGAACATGAGAAATTTGCACATCAGCAACCCTATCGAGAGGTATAATGTCACCATTGACCGTGGTGATCGGCAATTGCTTAAGCCGTTCAAGGTCAGTCGTTTTGCTCTCAGCCATTTTAACTATAACAGCAACCTCTTCTCTTTGCCGAATAATCCGTGTTGCCTCAAGACCAAACTGCGAAGATTTAAGTACGGCGAGAACCTCTTCAGCTTTTGTCCCGTATTGCGCAAGTTTGGGATAATTCAACCGAACATTTATCTCCGGAGATTTAACTTTAGTATTATTTACAATGTTAGCTATCGCCGGGTCTTTGGCCATAATGCCTTCGACTTTATTGCCTAAGGATACAAGCGTATCCATATCTGTTCCATAAATAGTTACGCCAAAGAGTGCAGGAAGTCCTGAAAAACTCTCATCTATTTTTTCCTGTGTCGGCTGATGGTATAAGAATACAACGCCATTGAACTGGGAATAAGATTGCTTAATGGCTGACATGATTTCAACGGCTGAGCGTTTGCGCTTGGTCTTTGACTTTAGCTTAATGACAAGCTCACCCTTATTTACACCTTCAATCTGATAGCCGGTTTCAGGAGAGCCTGTGCGACGATAAAGACAATCTACGTCTGGCTGCGCTAATGCAATGCGATCTAACTCTTCACCTATACGGTTACTTTCACAAAGCGAGGTTCCCGGAGGCATTACATATTCTATTAAAATGGCACCTTCGTCTATAGGCGGCAAAACATTTACTTTGCCCATAAATCCAGCTAATCCAGCTAGAGACAGAAAGAGAATCGTTACACATAATACCCGCCATTTGTGGCTAAAAGAGTATTTTAGAGTCCTTTGAGTTAACCTGTTTAATAGATCGAGTAAGCGTTTACCTGCAAAATCACCGTGCGGTACTAATGATGTTGTTTTGCTCAAAAGAACAGGCACGAATGTAAGTGACAATATAAGTGAAGCGAGAAGTGCTGCGCTTATTGTTAATCCGAAAGGCTTAGCAAAAAGTGCGGCAAGGCCGGTAACAAGAATCAGCGGCACAAAGGCGGCAACTGTTGTAAAAGTCCCCGAAGCGTCAGGGCCGGCTATTTCGGCTGTGCCTTGAACACTCGACTCGATTTCATTGAGACCATTTAAACGGTTCCTATAAACATTTTCGGCTACGATAATGGCATCATCTACGATCATTCCAATTGCGAGGGTTAATGCTGTCATTGTAATCATGTTAAGGCTAAGCCCAGATAGCCCCATAACAGTCAGTGCTGCCAGAATACTTATTGGTATCGTTACAGCTACTATCAAAGTCGGTTTCAAAGAGCCGAGAAAGAAGTATAAAACCAAGATAGCTAAAACGGCACCAGTAAGCATATTGTAGAAAATTGCGTTACGAGATTCTGCTATGATTTCTGACTGATCGTAATATTTTTTGATTTTTGTTCCATTTGGAAGCAAACTTTTCAGCTCTGTCATTTTCGCTTCAACATTGTGAACAACATTAATCGTACTTGCTCCCGGCTGTTTGCGAACTACGAAAGTAACGGCATCAATACCATCGCCGCAAACCACATAATGTTTGGGAGCCACCCCTTCCGAAACATCAGCGACATCTCCGAGCAAAACTGATTTTTCACCGCCGTAAATAACCGGCAAGGAGCTAATATCATCAAGGGTTTTTAATCGACCATCTCCGCGAATCAGATATTCTCGTGATGAGCGGTCAAGGTACCCTGCTGTCACTGTCGCATTATTTTTTCTTAGAATTGCGGTAATGTCGTTAACAGTCAGGTGCAGATTAGATAGTGTATCCGGTTTGATTTTGATATTAAAAGCTCGCTTATCACCGCCGAGTACGTCAACAGAAGAAATGCCTTCGACATCCATAAGTCGGCTGGATAAATCATGCTCAACGATATTCCGCAGAGTTACCAAATCAGAGCCGCCGTAAACAATATAGCCAACGACCTCTTGTAGTGTAGTGCCGATATTTTCAAGTCTCGGATTTACACCATCTGGCAGAGTATTTCGCAATTTGGCTAATTTTGCCTGAACAAGCTGACGAGCATCGGAGACAGTTGTACCCCAGCTAAATTCCACTGTTATTTGTGATATTCCCTGCACCGATGTCGAAGCAACTCTCTTAGCCTGCGGTATGGTTCGCATCTGATCTTCAATGGGCCTCGATATGAGAAGTTCAATATCTTCTGATGCTGCTGCCGGTAAGTGGGTGATAATATTGACAACCGGCACCTCAAGATTTGGGAAAAGGTCGACCGGCATATGTAAGCCGGAGTAAATACCGCCGAATACTACAATGGCTACCATAAAAAGCAGGACAAAAGGTTTTTTTATTAAAAATTGTATCAGGTTTCTCATCAGTCAGCCACCTTGTAAACTTTATTGAAGTCCTGATAAAATAACTCATACGCGCCTTCGGTTACGACCTCATCGGATTGGGTTATACCTGATAAAACTTCAACCCATTCGTTCGCACAAAGCCCTGTTTGCACCTGTTGTTTTGTATAGCCATGGGTTTGTTTGACAAATACATAAGTTTTTTCCTGTTCATCACGAACAATGGCTTTTTCAGGTAAAGCTAATACTTTTTTGTGCAAGACAAGCTGGACATCTCCGCTAACTAAATCACCGGGCTTTAGTTTTTTATTAATTTCATCACTTTCTATCCAGGCCATAGTTCCACCAGTAGAAGTCCGTTGAGCCAACACACTTATTACAACACCGGATAGTATTTTATCTCTTGCGATATTAATAGTTGCCAAGCACCCCTGAAGCTGAGCACCTTTTGATGGGAAAAGTGTTGCTGATATACGCAAATTATTAGGGTCTATTATTTCTGCAAGTAGATCTGCTTTTTCAACATTCTGCCCCACATTAACTTTTCGATTAGTGAAAATCCCACTGATTGGACTCTTTATACGAATGGCATCTTCAAGGGCTTGAAGTTGTCCAAGAGCTTCTTTTAACTGTATGTTGAGATTAGCTAAAGTTACTTTTGCCTTATTGAATTCATCAAATGAAGCTATTTTCTGCTCGAGTGCTTGTTGCTTATGGCTCATGGCGACTGTTGCTGTAGCTTGCTGCTGTTTTAGTGATTCAATTTTTTGTTTTATAGAGGTCATCGAAGTGTTGATTTTGACCCCGCCTAATGTAAAAATAACATCACCTTTTTTCACGAAACTCTCATCAGCAACATCAATAGAAAGAATGTTTCCTGCTTCAAGAGTTGTTATAGTTACTTTGTTTTTCGCCTTGGCTTTGCCGAAAAAATGTGCAACGACTTTGAAATCCTTACGCTGCACAAAAGAAGTTTTTATCAGGTCAATTCTAGAAACAGTAGTAGTAGGGTTCTTAGACATTGAATGCCAAATAGTAAAACCACCAATAAAAACAAGAATGCTTATTAAAGTAATTACAAAGTAGCGTTTCATTTTGTTATCTCCTTTTTTACTGTGCGGTTGGAGTTTGGTAGATATCTTCCTGAAGTTATTTCAAAAGCGATACTTAATTGAGCCTGTCGGTTCTCTAATTTGAGTAGCTCGAACTTCTTTTTGTACAGGTCATCCAATATGTGGTAATAGCTTAGAATATCAGCGTTGCCGGTTTTTACAGCCACTTCGTACGAATGAATCATATGATCTAGAGTGGGGATTGAGGCTTTGATAGTTTCTATTTGGTCTCTAGTATATTGAAGAGATGATGATATAGATGCTATTTTAGATTGTGCATCGAACAGGCGCAGCGTATAT
>WGDE01000099.1 GCA_015493385.1 Phycisphaerae bacterium | reverse complement strand
CTTCATATATTTGAGACAGGTGATACCGGTAAGAATATAACTTTAGGGTCATGACTAAATAGAGAGTTAAAGGAGCCTGGAATCTTTTATCTTGGCTAATCATTCTATCTGGTTAAGCTTTCTATTATGGCGAGACCAAAACGAAAAACTAAAGGCGGATATTTCTACCATGTTCTAAATCGTGCGAACGGTATATTGCGTATTTTCAAGAAGCGTGATGATTCCTTTGCGTCTGTTGCGTCGTTAGCGTTCTTGATTTGATTACAGCTGTGATTGGAGTTCGATATATACCTTTTATCTTTCGCATTTGACTAATTGCAGTTATAATCACGACCATGTTAATTATTGATGACATTAAGAATATTCAAGATAAACTCAACGGTTGTGTTCTTAGTATAGGCAACTTTGACGGCTTGCATCTTGGTCATGTAGAGATTATTGAGACTGCAAAACGAATAGCTGCGCAAAGAAATATCAAATCAGTCGCCCTCATGACTTTTGACCCACATCCAGCCGTATTGCTTAGACCATCTCAGGCGCCTGGGGTTTTAACGCCAATTGGATTGAAAAAGAGCTTAATATCTTCTCTTGGTGTAGAAACTCTCATTGTTGTCAAAGATAGTCTGAAACTCTTGAGTCTATCTCCCAAGGCCTTTGTTGATGATTTTCTGATGCAAACCATTAAGCCTAGTATTGTTGTTGAGGGCAGCGATTTCAACTTTGGATATGGAAGAAGCGGCAGCGTTGACACTCTCAAACAATTAGGGCAGAAGCGCGGATTTGATGTGGTTAGTATAGACCTTGAGAGAATGAACTTTAGTGAAGACTACAGAGAAAAGGTCTCAAGTACGCTAATTAGAAACTTTATAGAACAGGGCAGAATGGACGATGCTGTTAAGGCTTTGGGGCGTGATTACAGACTAATCGGCCGCGTGGTTACTGGTCGAGGTATTGGCAAAAAGCTGGGCTTTGCAACGGCAAACCTAGACCCAATCGCCCAGATTATTCCAGCCGAAGGCGTGTATGCGGGCTTTGTTGAGATTGGCTCATCTCAGCCGGATGTAGAGAAAAATGGCAAAAGGCTTGCAGCTGTCTTTAGTATTGGTAGGGCTAAGACTATCGAAACCAACCATCCACTGTTGATTGAAGCGCATGTATTAGTTCAAGACCAAGTTCTGAAAGAGAGTCTTTATGGTAAATATATGGCGATGGATTTTAAGACATTGCTGCGCAAGCAAAAGATTTTTGATGGAACTGAGTCGCTAATTGCTCAGATCGACAAAGATTGTGCTAATGCGAGAAAGATATTGGGGCTTGCGTAGTGAATGCTTTATTTTGGATATTCTTTGCTATTCCATTTGCTTTAATTGCGCTTGGACTATTGGTGATTTACAAAAAGGCATACAGGCATCCATGGGGTTGTTTCTATGTTGCTTTTGCGTTAGAGATTTTTGTTGCTGCATTGGTCGCTGCCATTCATAGTCTAACTGGAGCTGCGCCGAGTTTAGTAGCTTTTTTTCAGAATTGGATATCTGATTCTGCAGGCTGGACGATTGTTAATTTTCATGAATTAACCAATCCAGCTATCTCAAGAATTTTTGGATGCGGTGAGACAAGCGTGGTTTATGCTGTATCCTTGATAGTTTTGCAAATGGTATTAGTTGCATTTATTATTGGGGCAAGATGGTACAAAACGAAAAATGTCCTTGATCCTATCGCAACGGCAGTACTTATTTTAGTGGTGATTAATTCACTTTTCTAAACCTCTCTATGGAGAAATGGTATGGGCAATGAAGAAGAAAAACAAGAGCTAGAGATTGTCAGAACAGACGCTAGATTAATAAGCAAATGGTTTGACGATACCGCAGAGGCTATTGAGAGGGATATCCATCCTCAAGGTAGGGTTGATATGATTTGTATCACTGCGATGAGCGTTTCTGCGAACTACAGCAATGCCTGCGTGGATCTATTACTAAAAGGCTATCATATGCCAGTTAAAGCGATGCTTAGAATACTCTGTGAGCTTAGCGCAAAACTTGCTTGGTGTCTTGTCACTCCAAAGACTAAGAAAAAAAGACAGATAGCGGCTATAGAGAAAAAGATTGACCAGTGGGAGAAAAATACGCTCCACGGAGAAGTCCGCGTGCTTGAAGAGTTTAGATCAATTGTCTCTCATACGCAAAAATTCGACCTTGAAGAAGAAATTATCTCCAAGAAGATGAAGATGAAATCTCTGCCTGGCCACCGTATGCCTAAAACAATAGAGATATTTAACCGCCTTCCACGTAACTGGCGCAGAGGGATATATCCAAGAGGTTTCTTGCAATTCAATAATGCAATACATATAGACTTGAGCACATTGGCAAGCCGAATAACTCAGGATGGAGACCAGATAAATATTGATTTTGATAGCACTGAGAATGTTTCCGAGCTTAGTGGATATTGTTTGAGTTTCATGTACCAGATACTTCTTCTTGTACGGCTTCATTTTGGCTGGGAAACTAAAGATATGGAAAGAGATTTCCATGAAAATAGTCGACATGGTCATTAC